>JAGOLH010000090.1 GCA_017994175.1 Bacteroidales bacterium
CAACGGAAGTTTCAGTACCGAAAAACCGGCATCAACAAATGTTTTGCTTATTAGCTTTGTTGGTTATGGAACCGATACGATTGTTGTTAACGAAAACAACAGGTATCTGGAAATAATTTTAACCAAAACAGTTTTGCTCGATGAAGTTACCATAGGTGAGCGAAATTCTTCGTCAACCTATGCAAGGCTTGACCCTATCGGAACGCAACAGCTCACTGGTGAGGAGCTAAAAAAGGCAGCCTGTTGTAATCTGGGTGAAAGTTTCGAAACCAATGCTTCGGTGGATGCAAACTACAACGATGCGAGTACCGGTGCAAAGCAGATAAAACTGTTAGGGCTCAGCGGGAAATATGTGCAAATGCTTACCGAGAATATTCCAAACTTCTATGGCTTGGCTACTTCCTATGGAATGGAATATATCCCCGGTTCATGGATGAATTCCATAGCCATTTCGAAGGGAACAGCTTCGGTGAGCTACGGTTACGAAGCCATTACCGGGCAAATAAATACATGGTATAAGGAGCCTGATAAAAAAGCCGATTATTTCTACCTGAACCTGCTTGGTAACACAGCAGGGAAAACTGAGATAAATATGGATGGCAGTTTTAACATCAGCAAAAAAGTATCATCGATGATTTTGATTCATGGTGGATACGATTTTTTTCAGGTCGATCACAACAACGACGGATTTATGGATATGCCTTCTGTAAAAAAATATATTCTGTTTAACCGCTACAATATTCATTGGAGTGATGATTTCGAAACTAAAATAGGGGTTAAATATCTTTTTGATGACCGCACCGGCGGTCAACTACCAGATATGGTAAATCCATACCAGATTCTAATACGCACGAACCGGCTTGAAGCTTTTCTGAAATCAGGATACTTTTTCGCGAATAAGAGCGCTGGCAGTGTTGCCTTTATTTCGGGCTATTCATATCACAACCAGAATGGCGTGTATGGAAACAAACTTTACAATGCTTTTCAAAACAGTATTTATACAAATGTGATTTACAGTACCGAACTGGGGTCATCCGAAATTCATAGTTTTCAGTCCGGTGCCAGTTATAAATACGATGCATTCAATGAAAATCTGAATGATTCTGTAAGTCTCAGGCAGGAATTGGTTCCCGGTGTGTTTGCAGAATATACTTTGAAGCCTTCTGCAGCTTTCACTGGAGTACTCGGAATGAGGGTGGATTACCACAATCTTCATGGATTTTTCTATACTCCGCGAATGCATATACGTTATAAAGTTACCGGAACAACCACACTTCGGGCAACAGCCGGCAGCGGAACTCGTACTGCCAATGCACTTGCAGAGAATTCATACTTGCTTGCAAGCAGTCGCCGCATCGTATTCAGTGAAGAGCTGAAACCCGAAAAAGCGTGGAATATTGGAGGCAGTGTTATTCAGGAATTTCCAATTGGAAACAGAACGCTTACCCTCATTGCCGATTTTTATCGCACCTGGTTTATAAATCAGGTAGTTATCGACATGGATACCGATGTTCATGAGGTTAATTTCGGCAACCTGAAGGGTAATTCGTACTCCAACGTCGGTCAAATTGAAGTTCAGTATCCTTTTATCAAAGGTATGGATTTTACCGCTGCATTCCGGTATAACGATGTTAAACAAACGATTGGCGACATACTGATGAAGGTACCGTTCACATCGCGCTACAAAGGCTTGCTCAGCCTGTCGTATAAAACCCCTCTGAAAAAGTGGCAATTTGATATCACCAGTCAGTTCAACGGCGGTGGGCGCATACCATCTACAGCCCAAAATCCGGTTTACTACCAAAGAGCTGACCATTTTGATCCGTACACCATTTTAAACGCGCAAATTACCAAATACTTTAAAGTTTGGGAAATATATGCCGGCGTCGAAAACCTTACCAATTTTGTGCAGCACGACCCGATTATTGCCTCTGAAAACCCATGGGGCGAAAGCTTCGACGGGGCAATGATATGGGGACCGGTTCACGGGCGGAAATTTTATATTGGCATACGATATGCTATTGAGAGGGATATTACAAAACCAAATTAATAATTAAACTTGTATTTAAATTAATAACTAAAAAACCAAAAAATGAATATGAAAAAACTAGCATTATTTATCGGATTTGCATTCATTTCGATGATTGCTTTACAAAGTGTAAACGCCATGCCCACCAAAGGAGGTAACGATAAGGAAGTTACACTCAAAGTAAACATGAACTGTCAGGCATGCGCCACAAAAGTGGAAAAACAACTTGCTTTTACAAAAGGTGTGCGGGCGGTGAAAGCCGACTTTGAAAAAGATGTGGTAATAGTGGTTTATAACAGCACCAAAACTGATCCAAACAAACTGATTGCATCGCTTAAAGAAATAGAATACGACGCCGTTGTATATGATGCAAATGCCAAACAGTGCCCCGGGAATCATAGCGGCTGTCCTAACAAAAAAGCCTCAAGTGGTGATGCCGGGAGCGGTTGCCCGGGAAGCAAAACAAGCAACGAAGCAAAACCGGCGGGTTGCGCTGGTCAGCATAATTCCGGCGAAGGGAAAGCGTCAGGTTGCGGTGGCCAGAAATAACCCTGATATTAAAATTTTAAAAGCGGTTTGCGATCAAACCGCTTTTTTTATTATTTTCACAAAAACACTTTCGATATGGGGAACAAAACACTCCTGTTGTTTGCATTCATTGGTATAATATTCATGGTTTCATGCCGGAATCAAACCCATTGTCCTGAGTTTTCGGGTGATGATATGGAACATTTTCCTTACAGAAGTGGCGATACCCTTTGTTTTGTAAATGCTGATTCAGAATATTTAAAATTGGTGGTACCCGAAATATCGGTTTCTGATAGCTATTGTTACGAATGTAACGATCTTAATGGAATATGCAATTGTGAGCGCTATGCTGAAGCCCGTTTTTCAGTCGTACCCGAAGGGCTGAAACCTGTATTGCTGAAGCTGGTAATTTTTTCATCAAATCAAAGCTACAGATACTATTATTCAGTGTATGGCTTCGAGTTTGAACTCGATTTCGAAAACGAAGCCCCATATGTTTATATGATGCCGGAATTTGATTATTTGGGTAATTATGTCGTTTCCGATTCCATGTTTACAAAGGTATATCGGGCAATAAACCTGAATTATCCGGAAAGCAATGTTCAACACGTATTTTTTAGCAAAAATGCCGGAATTATCCGGATCGATGAAAAACAGAATGGGAATATCTGGCAATTAAAACCTTAAATCTAACTCCATCACCTGCTTGCTGAAAATTCGCTTCTATGGGCATTCCCATAGTGTGAAACATATTTACTGAAATCTTATCCCATCACATGCGGACTTCGAAATCCTGAGGCTTATATCATTCAATTTACACTTAGTTAACATTGGGTGCATTCCTTAACAAATAAATAAAGATTTGTTAGATATGGCTTAAAATCCAGATAGGATTATCATTATTTATTTGCAGCATGAATATTATGACAAACCTTAAACTCTACAAGTTATGAAAAAACTGTTTTATTTAATGATGATTCTTGCAGCAACATCAGTGGTTTTAACCTCATGCGATCCGGAAGACGACATCCCTGATGACGAAACCATAACCATTACTGGTAACATTACAGCCAACACAATATGGGAAACCGGTAATACTTACATTTTAGGTGGTCGAATCACGGTAGTTTCAGGGATAACCCTCACCATTGAACCTGGGGTGATAGTGAAGGGACAGGCCGGAACCGGTTCCAATGCAACCGCATTAATCATTGCACGCGGCGCTACAATTAATGCACAAGGCACAGAAGCACAGCCAATTATATTCACTTCAGTTGCAGATGAGATTGAGCCGGGAATGATAGCCAGCCCGAACCTAGATACCGATCTGAACGGACTTTGGGGAGGGTTAATTATTCTGGGAAATGCGCCTATTTCGGCTAGCGGTGAATCTGTACAAATTGAAGGGATTCCCGCTTCCGATCAGAATGGTTTATACGGAGGAAACAACGCCACCGACAATTCAGGTATCATCCGCTATGTATCTATCCGTCATGGGGGTGCAAATATTGGCGAAGGCAACGAAATCAACGGTCTTACCCTGGGTGGGGTAGGCTCCGGAACAACTGTTGAATACGTTGAAGTGGTTGCCAATCAGGATGACGGTGTCGAATTTTTCGGTGGCACTGTGAATGTGAATAACCTGATTATCTGGAACCCCTGTGATGATGGGGTTGACACCGACCAGTCATGGGCTGGAACACTTGATAATTTCATTGTAATTGCAGGAGCAGAAACCGATCACACCCTCGAAATTGATGGGCCCGAAGGCTCAATGCTGGCCGCTCACACCCTTGAAAACGGTAGTATAAAAGGATCGGAGTCAGCAGAACTTGGCGATTTCCGTTCCGGGGCAAGGGGCACTTTTCAAAACCTGCATTTCTTTAACTTTCCCGACCCGGCTACAACCGATGGTCGTGGCGACTTATCGCTTTCGGGAGATGCAACATTAGCCAATTTTGCAAGCGGTGTTTTAACATTCAGTAATTTACAGGTTACCCCGGCCACTGGTGTCGCCGTAAACAGTATTTTCAAAAATGGGACTGATGTTCATGCCAGTTCAGTTAATGCAGGGGCCAATACCGTTGGTGCCGATAAGACCAAATTCGCATCATGGACATGGGTTTCGACAAACAATGAACTCGGTGATTTCTAAAAAACAACAGAATTATGAATAAGGTAAACCCGCAGCTTTTAAAGTTGTGGGTTTCCGGGTTAAAATAAAGACGGATAAAAACTACAAATGATGAAGAATTGTGTTGCATTGATTTTTTTACTTTTTGCACTTATTACAGCCTCTGCACAGGATGGTTTCGTAAGAGGAAGCGTTTTTGATGCCCAAAACGGTGAATCGCTACCGGCTGTAGCCATTGTAGTAAAAGGTACAACCCTGGGTACAACCACCGATCTCGACGGGAAATTCAGTTTACAAATGGCACCCGGAAAATATGAACTGGAGATTTCTTTTATATCGTACCAAACGATTTCTCTTACTCAGGTTGAGGTAAAATCAGGACAGATTGTCTCACTCGGCGATTTACTCATGAAAGAGGAAGGTATCCTGCTTCAGGAAGTAACAATAGCTGCCAGCGAGGTTCGTAACAACGATAATGCATTGATAGCCATGAAACGCAAATCGGTAACCATGCTCGACGGCGTATCATCGGTAGGGATACGTAAAACAGGTGACTCCGATGTAGCCTCATCAATGAAAAGAGTGTCCGGCGTTTCGGTTAACGGAGGTAAATATGTGTTCGTAAGGGGCTTGGGTGACAGATATACAAAAACAGTTTTAAACGGATTGGAAATTCCCGGATTAGACCCTGACAGAAATACAGTGCAAATGGATATTTTCCCTTCAAATATTGTTGATAATATTATGGTTAGTAAGACATTTAGCGCTGAGCTACCGGCCGATTTTACCGGTGGGATAATAAATATTGTAACCAAAGATTTTCCCGAAACCAGACAGTCCGGATTCAATTTTGGGCTGGCCTATAACCTCGGATCACACTTCGTTGATAATTTTGTGGGATATCAGGGTGGTAGGACCGATTTTCTGGGCTTCGACGATGGTAGCCGGGCAATTCCTGCCACCAGCAATATTCCGTTCTTTGCTGAGGTTGTTGGCAATACGGAAAGTGAAAAAGCGCAGCGATATAAAGAAATATTATCTGCTTTTAATCCAACCATGGCTGCCAGCCGACAGATGAACCTTTGTGATTTCAGTATGGGTGCCAATTTAGGGAATCAGATTCAGAAAAAAAACTTTACGTTGGGTTACACTACGGCTTTCTCCTATAAAATTTCGAGCGATTACTTCGAGAACGCTGAATACGGTCGTTATGGCCTTGCGGGCGATAAATCGGTCTTTGAGCTTGATCGAAGGGAATATCAACTGGGCGATTTCGGAGTTAAAACTGTCTTTTTAAATTTTCTTGGCGGAATAGCGGTAAAAACGAAAAATTCCAAGTACAGGATTAACTTGATGCACCTGCAAAACGGCGAATCAAAGGCGGGAATATTCGATTATGAGAAATCGAATCTTGGAACCAATTTCAGCGGTTTTATACACACGTTGGATTATAGCCAGCGAAGTATTAGCAATATTATTATTGATGGAAAACACAATTTCGGAGATTCTCAATGGAATGTTGAGTGGAAGCTATCACCCACTTTGTCGGTGATTTATGACCCCGATGTCCGTTTTACCCGCTACGAAGATCGCGAAGGCGTATATAGCATCAGCACAGAATCCGGCTTTCCGGAACGAATCTGGAGAAAACTTCTCGAATACAATATTTCGACGCTCGCAAATGCATCAAAAGGGTTTATGCTATTTGGCAACAAAGCCACTTTGGGATTTGGAGGAGCATTTACATATAAACAACGTGATTTTGTAATCCGGAATTTTGCCATCAATATTCGTGGAGTCGATCTTTCAGGAAACCCCAACGAGATTTTCGATACCGAAAACATTTGGCCCATGAACGGCATCGCCACATTGGGAACCACTTACGAAACTCCGTTTATACCGGTGAATCCCAATCAGTATAGTTCAAACATCATAAATGCCGCAGGATATGTGTCTCTCGAATTTAGCATACTTACTCGCCTGAAAACCACCCTGGGCCTGCGCACCGAAAATTATACACAGCGATATACCGGACGGGACCAGATGGGCTATCATATCCTGAAAAATGATGTAGTATTGTCCGATATGGGTTTCTTTCCGGCGGTTAATCTAATATTTACAATCAGTGATAATCAGAACCTCAGGGCTGCATTTTCAAAAACCATCGCCAGGCCTTCATTTAAAGAGCTTTCATACGCCGAAATATTCGATCCCATTACAGGGCGTACATTTATAGGCGGATTATTCCGCGATGCCAACGACCTTGCCGGTGTCGAATACTGGGATGGGAATTTAATCAGCACCGACATTTTTAATTATGACTTTCGTTGGGAGCTGTTTGGCGCAGAGCAGCAACTCCTGTCGGTCTCAGCGTTTTATAAAAAGTTTATCAATCCTATTGAAATTGTGCAATTTGCAACACAGGTAGGCGCATTCCAACCACGTAATGTTGGTGACGGCCAAGTTGCAGGAGCAGAATTAGAATTTCGCAAAAACCTGAAATTCATTACCCCTGCTTTAAAGTGCTTTTCGGTTAATACCAATATTACCTATACCTTATCGCGAATTACGCTAAGCCCCACCGAACTTGCTTCGCGCACCGAAAATGCCCGTATCGGGCAAGTTATTGACAACCACAGAGCGATGGCGGGACAATCGCCTTACATAGTGAATGCAGGAATCTCGTATAAAGCTCCTGAAGACAAAATCGGCGGAATAGAAGCCGGGGTTTACTACAATGTGCAGGGCAGAACCCTGCTTTATGCTGGTATAGCCGACAGACCCGACATATGGTCGAAACCATTTCACAGCTTGAATATTAATGCAAACCTAAATGTGGGCAGGCAGAAAAATATACAGATTTCGTTTAAGATTGACAACATCCTCAACAGCAAACAGGAGGCAGTTTTCAAATCGTATATGGCAGAGGATCGCTATTTTTCAAAACTCTCAGCGGGAAGATTATTCCAACTCAAACTGGCTATTAACTTCAATAAATAGCATGAGTTAATTACCTGAGTTATGTAAAGCTTAAGAATTACTTAAGTGTTGCTTAATATTGACTTATCATTGTCAGGATATTTTTGATGCGGTGAATTGCGATGCTTTGGGCACCTACTCCAAAAGTAATTATCAGTATTATATGAAACAGGAAAAAATATATAAAATCATTTTGGTTGACGACGATGAAGACATTCTTGAGTTTTTAGATTATAATTTTACCAAAAACGGTTTTTCAACCAAAGTGCTAAATAATTCCGATTCAGTATTGCCGATGGTGCAAAACTTTTTTCCGGATGCAATTATACTCGATGTAATGATGCCGGGAACTGATGGTATTGAATTGTGCGAAAATATCAGGAATAGCCTACCCGAACAGAATCCTCTCATAATTATGCTTACGGCAAGAGGCGAAGATTACTCACAAATTGCCGGGCTTGAGGCCGGAGCTGATGATTATATCATAAAACCTATCAATCCGAAAGTGCTGATTACTAAAGTAAGGTCTTTGTTAAAACGGCGTGAAACAGTAGTTTCTTCCACTATTAAAAACGGACAAGTAGAAAATATCAGCACTCAGAATCTGATTATCGACAGGGAAAGATATGAAATTACCGAAGGGGGAAAGTTATTTCATCTGCCCCGAAAAGAATTTGAATTAATTGAACTCTTGGCATCGAAACCCGGAAAAGTATTCTCCCGCAGCGAAATATATCAGAAAGTATGGGGCGACACATTCGTTTGCGATCGTACAATCGACGTTCATATCCGAAAGCTCCGTGAAAAATTTGGAGACGATTTTATAAAAACAATTAAGGGGGTGGGGTATAAGATTAACGAGTAACTGCATGTATGAGCCCGACTCCGCCTGATTATATCTTTTCATTTCCCCTGTACTCACTCCTACTCTCACGCTGTTTTTAAGGACTCCCCGACCTGGTTGTCGGGATAAACTTCTCGCCCCTTTTTGCATAAATGCAAAACCTGATGATATTGCATCAGGCTGCGTCACTTTCGTGACTCCGAAGGGACTCCCCGACCTGGTTGTCGGGATAAACTTCTCGCCCCTTTTTGCATAAATGCAAAACCTGATGATATTGCATCAGGCTGCGTCACTTTCGTGACTCCGAAGGGACTCGAACCCCCAACCTTCAGAACCGGAATCTGACATTCTATCCATTGAACTACGGAGCCAAATTTTCACGGCAAAAATAATCAAATATCCAAATATACTTTTACGAAGAATTACTATTTTTATCCTCAAAATTTAACTGTAGTGATCAGGCGATTTATATTTCTTGCAATAATGTGCCTTTGGGGCAGCAATCTCTTTGCACAATATACCAAAACCGATACCATTGCGGCTGATGCCTACGACTTCTGGATGGCGGCCGACACCGGTAATTTCGAAATGGTGAAACTTTGTGTTGAAAAAGGCATTTTTGTAGATGTGGCGTATTCCGATAATGTCACACCACTAATGCTTGCTTCCCAGTCAGGACACTACGAAATCGTTCAGTACCTTATCGGGAAAGGAGCCAATGTAAATGCGTATTCAGAGTCGGAAAGAGTTTCAGCATTAATCAGCGCAGTGAAGAATAACGACATGAGTGTAGCTGAGTTTTTAATACGGAAATATGCCAGATTGCAACATACCGACATATTGGGCAGACAAGCCTTGCACCATGCCGTAATATCGGGTTTTTACAACATGACCGACATGCTGCTGTATTACGATGCCCCTGTTAATGAAAAAGACTCCCTTGGATGTTCGCCTGCATATTATGCAGTAGTAAATGGCGACACTGCAATGCTTCAGTTGTTGATGAAATATGGCGCCGATATAACTGAACGTAACAGCAATGGCGAATCGTTTGTTCATATTGCTGTGCAATACAATGTTACCGATATGGCAGCATTTCTTATTCATGAAGGACTTGTTGTAACCGATATTAGCAATTCCGGCACATCTCTGATAGATGAAGCCCTGGTCAACGGAAATCAGGTGCTTATAAAACTGCTGCTTGATCATGGGGCTGTGTTAAACGACAGTATCACACCTTATTACAATTCCATGAACCTCGCCATGCTTTCAGGAAATCGAGATATTAAAAGAATGGTAAGGAGTAAGGGCATAAAACCAATGGTTAAACCCTACTTTCAACAGCTTGGAGTTAGTTTGTTGTTCCCTTTCAATCTGGATGATGTTTTTGTGGGC
>JAGOLH010000021.1 GCA_017994175.1 Bacteroidales bacterium
CTGCAATGGCTACCTGTGCTTTAAAACTTGCACTGAATTTTCTTCTGCTTTTTTTCATAATACTGGTAAATTTAATTGTTTTTATTCAACTTAACCAGTGGTCCAATTTTCGGGGAGTATTATATAATTTGTATTTATTAATACCATTGTTAAATAATGTAACTGAAATTCCAATTTTGAATTTTGAAAATCTTGACAAGGAATTTTGGATAACACAAAGGAATTGTTCATTAATTGACCCTGCTTTATTAATGGAAAGCAAATTGATGAATAGTGAAATCATAGGAAATGACACCATTTATTTCATCAAAAATACACTCAGATATGAAGAACTTGAATTCGAAGAAAATCACATTCCACATGAAGAAAATAGAATTATAGTATTTTCGCGGAAAAATGGTGTAAATGGGTTTTACACAAATGAAACGGGTGAAAATGATTTTTGTTGGCCATATTAATTAATAGGGGTCGTGTACGGTCGTGTACCATATGGCACTTTTCAAAAACTCAATATTGTATTACCTTGATATTCAGCGCTTACGTTAACAGAAATCTTTAAAATATTTTGGGTATATTTCGAATAAGAATTATCCCCAAACTTTGGGAAGCATGAAAATATCCGAGTCCTATCTGAGTGATTCGGATGGAGAGGAAAACAGAGCCCGTCTATTGCGAATGTGAGGTACGAACATGAAGCAATCTGTACTTCGACAAGCCGGAACAGGTTACCTGCCTGGCGAACAAATATTATTGCAGCAAATGTTAATTGGCTTACATTACCTTATCGCTGATTGAAATATATCCTATTTTTGTAGGCTGTAATTATTATCATTCATGTCGAAAAGCCCGGGAAATAAACCGAACGCTCATGAGTTGGGAACGGAAAGACCGGGAAAACTGCTTATCCGATACTCCCTGCCAGCCATCATTGCCATGGCAGCCATGTCGCTTTACAACATTATCGACCGGATTTTTATCGGGCAGGGTATCGGGGCGTATGCCATTTCGGGACTGTCGCTTACGTTACCACTCATGAATATTACCACCGCATTTGGAGCCATGGTGGGCGTAGGTGCAAGCACCCTTGTGTCAATACGCCTCGGGCAGCACGACCGCAAAGGAGCCACACAGGTACTCGGCAATGCAGTAAGCCTGAATCTGATTTTGGGTATTCTTGTTACAGTGGTTACGCTGATCTTTCTTGATAAAATACTCATTATCCTCGGAGCAAGCAACGAAACACTACCCTATGCCAAAGAGTTCATGAGAATAATCCTGTACGGGAACGTGATTACCCATTTGTTCTTCGGTTTGAACGGCGTAATGCGTTCATCGGGATATCCGCGGAAAGCCATGTACACTACTCTCATCACAGTAGCAGCGAATATTATTCTTGCTCCCCTGTTTATTTTCGTTTTCCACTGGGGTATTCAGGGTGCGGCATGGGCAACCGTATTGAGTCAGCTGGTGGGAACGGCTGTGCTGATAGTTCACTTTTCGCAGATCAAAAGTTTTTTGCACTTCCTGCCCGGGTATATGAAACTAAAGTTCTCTATTGTAAAAGAGGTCATTTCAATCGGGATGTCTAATTTTATCATGCTTATCAGCGCCAGCGTGGTGATTTCGATAATCAACATCAGCCTGTACAAATACAGCGGCGATTTTGCGATCGGGGCATTCGGCATCATCAACAGCATTTCCGGGCTCATTTTCATGATTGTTATTGGGTTCAATCAGGGAATGCAGCCCATTGTGGGCTATAATTTCGGTGCAAAGAAAATTCCGCGTTTACTCAGAACTTTTCAGCTTACGGTTTTTGCCGCTACCATAGTTACATGTGCCGGGTTCCTATTAGCCGAAATCATTCCCCATACGGTTTCATCGGCATTTACAACCGACAGTCAACTGACCGAATTATCAACCGAAGGCTTGCGGCTGTGCATGCTGATGTTTCCTATCGTTGGATTTCAGGTGGTAACTTCCAGTTTTTTCCAATCGATTGGCAAGGCAAAATTCTCGATTTTTCTTGCGCTCACACGACAGGTCTTGTTTTTCATACCCATTCTGCTGATTTTACCCCATTTCTGGGGACTAAAAGGTGTTTGGCTTAGCATTCCCGTTTCTGATTTCCTTTCTTCGCTGTTGAGTTTTATCGTGCTGCGCTGGCAGGTAAAAAAACTAAAAGCAGAACACCTCACAACCGGAAATTGATAAGATAATACTTCAAGTTTTCAGAAACTACGAATCAATTTTGTAGATTTGATTGATTCTTATGCGTATATTGCATTTTAACAAGACAGTATGAAACGCAGCAAATTTTGGTTTTCAGTGAAGCATTATACCGATACAATAATGTTTCTTTCAGGATTTATGGCACTGATTTTTCTAAGCTCATGTGATTGCCACATCAATGATTTCCGCAACCCATACATTGGTAAGTATCAGGTGCATGTAGCAATAAACAGTTATGGAACATGCTGGGAGCCCTATTCCAATGAATACGACACCATAATCAGCGTTACCTATGGTGAATCCGACTCCAGCCTGCTGCTGATGGGAAGGGAAATATACCTTGATGCTGACGGTTATTTCTATGAATATCATTACGGCTGCAGGCTCTGGAGCGACAGTGTGTGGTCGAGCTATATGAACGGAGGACTCGGTTGCGGGCAATATGAAACCTATCTGGGGCACAAAATCTCGAATAAACTCTGAGCAGGGTTCGGAGTTCGGGTGTCATGCTGAGTTAATCGAAGCATAGACAGGGGAATGCTGGAATGCGACTTCGGACATCACCCTTCGATTAACTCAGGGTGACAAAGCGATTAACCAAGGGTGAAAAAAATTAATTACACAGCAATCCGGTGCAAGGTTTAAATCTATTTTAACAAATGTTAACTAGAAATCTGTTATATTTGAAATCAAAACGAAACAAAATGAAACGGACATTATTACTCATTGCGTTATGCTTCAGCATTTTAGGAGTTTTTTCACAAACCCAAATCACCTTAAAAGACATTTACGGTGCCGGTACATTCTACCCAAACACCGTGGATGGCATTGTGTCGATGAACGACGGAGAACATTACACCACCCTGAATATGGGTCGCAATACCATCAGCAAATATTCGTACAAAACAGGAGAGATGGTTGAGAATCTGTTTAAAGCCAAAGACTTTAAAGATGTGAAAATTCCCTGGATTTTCGATTACCAGTTCAATCACGATGAAACTATGATGCTGATCAGCACCAATTACGACCCGATTTACCGGCATTCATTCAAAGCAGATTACTACATTTACGACTTGAAAGAAAAAACACTGAAGCCCCTTTCGGAAGAAGGTTCCCAGCAACTTGCATGTTTCTCGCCCGATGGCAGCAAAATATCTTTTGTGAGAAACAACAACATTTACGTTGTTGATCTGGCAACCGGCATTGAACAAAGCATCACCACCGACGGCGAATGGAACCACATCATTAACGGCGCTCCCGACTGGGTGTACGAAGAAGAATTTTCGTTCAGCAAGGCATACGAATGGTCGCCCGACGGAAATTATCTGGCATTTCTTAAAACCGACGAATCGAATGTAAAACAATATTCCATTCAGCTATTCGATGGATTGTATCCCAGCAATTATGAGTATAAATATCCGAAAGCCGGTGAAGAAAACTCAAAGGTTGATGTGTATGTTTACCAGTTTAAATCGGGGCTCACAGTGAAAATGGACATCCCCGGCAGAGAGGACGACTACATTCCACGCATCAAATGGACAAATACCGAAAACACACTGGCGATCGTACATCTGAACCGCCTGCAAAATGAGCTAACAATAATTTTCGGCGATGCACTCAGCGGAAACACCGAAGATGTACTGACTTATACCGAAAAAAAATACATCGAAATAAACGATGATCTTACTTTTCTCGAAGACGGGCAGCGCTTCCTGTTCTCGCATGAATCGGACGGCTACCGCCACCTGTACCTTTACAGCAACAACGGAAAACTGATAAATCAGGTAACCAAAGGGAACTGGGAAATGACGACACTGTACGGCTGCGACAACAATGCCGGCAAAGTGTATTATCAATCGTGTGAATCTTCACCCATCAACCGCAGCATCTATTCGGTCAACCTCGACGGCAGCGGTAAAAAGCTACTCAGCGCTGCTACCGGTACCAACGAAGCTGAATTCAGCTCCAGTTTTGCATATTTCATCAATACCTACAGCGATGCCAACACCCCTTATATAGTAACATTGAACAATTCGGAGGGAGAGCTGATACGCGAAATAGAGAACAACAATGCCTTACGACAGGATATAAAAGATAAATACTGTTTCTCCGAAAAGAAATTTTTCACATTTACCACTTCGGAAGGAGTTGAGCTGAATGGGTGGATGATTAAACCCGCCAATTTTAAAGCCAGCAAGAAATATCCGGTGCTTTTTTATGTGTATGGTGGCCCCGGCATTCAGACAGTAACCAACGACTGGGATTATAACCTTGCCTGGTGGCAGATGCTTGCCCAACAGGGATACATAGTTGTTTCGGTTGATAACCGCGGAACCGGTGCGCGTGGTAAAGATTTCCGCCAGGTTACCTACGGTCAGCTCGGAAAGTACGAGGTGATCGACCAGATTGAAGCAGCGAAATACCTTGGAGCCCAGAAGTATGTCGATAAAAGCAGGATTGGGATTTTTGGCTGGAGCTATGGTGGGTATATGACTGCACTGTGCATGACCATTGGCGCTGATTATTTTAAAGCGGGTATTGCCGTTGCTCCGGTTACCAACTGGCGGTATTACGATTCGGTGTACACCGAAAGATATAACGGTTTGCCGCAGAACAATGCCTCGGGCTACGACGACAACTCCCCCATCAATCATACTTCGGAACTGAAGGGCTCATTTCTGCTGGTTCACGGCACTGCCGACGACAATGTTCATTTCCAGAATTCGGTGGAGCTGGTACAGAAGCTTATCGATTCGGACAAGCAATTCGAAACGATGTATTATCCGAACCTCGATCACAGCATTTATGGCGGCAACGCCCGCATGCATCTCTACACCAAAATGACCAATTTCATTTACAACAAGTTGTAAGCGGAATCGCCACGCAGGGTTGCGGTACAAATGACAGGAGTGTTTCGCATAATAACTAAAAATGTTACCAAGATACATTCTCTGTTTGATGTTTTAACCATTGTAATATTTTGATTTTTTACAAATATTCTCTATTTTTAGCATGAAATAGTATACACCAAAACTATGCATAAAGCTACACAAAACATACCGATGTGGCTGTATAAACGCTACTTTGAAGCAATTAAGATGTATATTAACATCATGTACTATCTGCGGGCTATCCAAATAGAATAACTATGATTGAAAAGAAAATTATCAGAACCAATCAATAAGGCATCAATTCACTCAAAACAGGTTGCGGGGAGAGGTCTTCGGGTACCCAAAAACCGCCAATCACGCCTTCGCGAGCTTTTCGGGATGGGCATTACGATGTGATGCTATTTTAGTGTAAATATAAATATTAAGCATGGCAGTAAAATCCAACTTAGCAGGTCTCGGAAAACTGTTATGATTTAGAGCTTGATGAATTCAACCCTGCGGTTTTTGGCTTTATTCTCAGCACCCGTATTCGGGACCAATGATTGCGACTCGCCTTTGCCATCTGTCTGGATTCGATCGGCAGCAATGTTAAACTTTGTAACCAAATAGGTTTTTACACTTGCGGCACGTCGTTTCGATAAATCAAGATTCATTGCATCTTCGCCATCATTATCGGTATGGCCCACAATCATGATTGTAACATCAGGGTTTTCGGTAAGCACATTGGCAATTCCCATCAATGAACCATAAGATTCCGGCTTAACCTGATCTTTGCCACTATCGAAATAAATGCCATACGAAATAAGCTTACCTTCGGTTAAAAGCTTGCTTCTCATATCGGGAGCAGCGGTTGTAATTTTAACATTGCTAATGTAGGGATAGCTATGACTATCCCATGCAATAAAACGAAAGCGGTCGAATCTGGCCTCTGGATAAATATTCGTGGGAACGTCCAACACTTTCGTACCCATATGGTAGATTCTGACACGACGTTTCTGTATCCAAATTATAACGTGGTTTACCGTTTCTTTTACAACAGGATTTTTAGTAGCAGAACCTTCTAACCAATCTCTGCTGTTGCCCTCGGCATCAACGCCATAGCCTATCGTATTCCACCTTTCAGGTCCAATCTTGAGATGAAGACCCTGCAAACCCGGATATAAGCCGTCTTCAACTTCGCGGACATCGTTCTTATCGACTTGATACAAAGTTAATGTAATGCCATCGTAATATTCTGCATCGGGAATGATATCGAATTCTATAATGAAATTATCCGGAAATTCAATTTCTTTGCTATAGCAGTAGGTTGCATCCTCGCCATTCATGTGAAGCCATTTACCTGGAGCAATGTTGGTTGTTTTTACTTCGCCGCTGCTGTTCGAAGTCCACAAAGCCGGAAAGTCGCCTATAGCATCCTGTGAGAAGTCCTCGAAAAACAAAATCTTATCGCCGGGCACAAAGTCGTATTGGGTGTAACTTTCCATTTTGGGCTTGTCATCTGGCATAGATTTGTCTTCATTATCAACATTTTCAGCGTCGCTCGGCACATCCTCAATCTCACCTACCGGTACACTTTCAGTATCGTTCACCTCTTCACTGGTGTTCCCGTCATCATTCTCATCTGCATTAAAAATATTGCCAAATCCTTCTTTTACGGCTTCATTGGCTTTTTCACGGGTTTTTTCCTTTACATATCCTTTAACATTTATTTGCGCAAAGGATACAGGTGCCATAACAAACGATATCAACAAAATAGAAATAATGGCCAATGTAATATTTGTTTTCATGATGAAACTGTTTTTATAAAAAGCAAATATAATAAATCATTAGAAATAATGTTTGGGGAATTTCTAGAACCAATGTTTAATCCCCATTTTGAATTTACAGGTTTCTATTGTAGTAAAGAATATAAAAATACCATTACGCATTAAAAGGAATCATTATTTCCCTGCATTGCTAATTATTGCAATTGAATAGCTATGGTCTTTCACCCAATATGGTAAATTTTCGGGAAATTTTATTACCCTGATCGTCAACTAACGTTAGGGTATGCTTTCCGGCCTGAATGTAAAGTGCCATCTTATGCGGTTCGGTAGTTGATCCCTGATATGCATCATCGATATGCCAGTAGATAATTGCATCCGGGTTGCGGTGGGTTACTTCGAATACTGTGCGGCCTTTTTCACCGCTCATTGTGCGGGGAATATAAATCTGTGAAAGATTGGTTGGATACACTACTTCCATAATTTCTTCGCTCTGAGCTCCGGTTTCGTCGCATGCGGGCAGCAGCGGCGGCAAAGGTTTGTAGTCGGGATGGGTATTGCGGTAATACCACTCCATAGTGGGAGGTAAAACAAACCATGAAGTCTGCTGCATATCGGTAGTAGGGTAGCAATTGGCAAAAACCCTGTAGGTACCGCTTTTATCGAGGTAGACGAACTTATCGTACGGACAAACCGAAAACCGGGTTCCAATGGCAGGTATCCAGCACGTGTCTGTCTCGGAGCAGTACATCGAAGCAAGGTAGCCGCTTTTCTTACATACGGCAACCTGCACCATATCGTCGTAAGGCGGTGCAAACCAGTTGTCATAAGCAGCCAACGATCTGAAAACGTCGAACATCACGGGGGCTGCAACCTGTACACCAATGATTCCGGGTCGCCCGTTTCCACCTGCATTTCCTACCCAAACACCCACCACATAGCGAGGGGTAACACCTACTGCCCATGCATCGCGAAAACCAAAACTGGTACCGGTTTTCCATGCTATTTGCTGCCTCGAATCGAAATACTGCCACATACCTTCGTCTTCGGGTCGTTCCACATTCAACATGGCTTCGAAGGTATACCAAATTGCCGATGCGCTCAGGAGCCTACTGTTTGAACCCGATTTATAATCGCAGGCAAATTGTTTTTCATCGGATGCCAAATAATAAGCAGGGTGCCAATCTTCGGGAAAATACCGGCTGTTATAACGGGTATAATGCAAAAGAGACCTTGCCATAGATGCGTATACCCCACACAAATCCCAAAGTTTTGCCTCTGCCCCGCCTAAAATAAGCGATAACCCATAATTGTCGGCACTACGATTAATGGTAGTAAGACCAATATCTTGCAACACATATTTAAATCGCGCCACACCATAATCTTTCAGCATTAAAACCGCCGGGATGTTCAGCGAACGTGCAAGCGCCATGTCGGCAGGCATCGCACCCGTATATTGCTGGCTGAAGTTTTCTGGAGCAAAGCCTCCTATTCGTGTTGGAATATCGGGGACCAAAGAGTGTGGCAGTAATTCCCCCGCGCTAAGCATAGCGGCATACAAAAAAGGCTTCAGAATGCTACCGCTGCTCCGGTTGGCTGTAATCATATCTACCCATGGACTTCCGGTATAATTCGTAGTATCGGTAACATTTCCCACATAGGCCAGTGTTTTTCCGGTTTCCGTATCAAGAACAAGTACAGCGAGGTTCTGAATTTCGTTATGAGCCAGGCTTCTTTGATGGGTCGTAGCAATTGCAAGTACCTTTTCCTGAATTTCTTTATTAATAGTTGTAATCATCGGGCCAAGCCTTCTTGAATTGGGTATTTCGGAATTTGCTCTCCCAACAAGGTGCCGTGCATGCATTGGGTATGGATACGGGTGAGCAGGGATATCCTCATCGAGTGCAAGCACATAGGTAAGGCTATCGATTTCGTGGTTCAGATATAGTTTTTTCAGCAAACGGTTGCGTTTGAGCTTGAGTAATTCTCGGTTTTTACCCGTGTGGATGAGTGAAGGGCTGTTGGGCAGTACAGCAAGCATAGCCGACTCTGCCCACGAAAGTTTGTCGGGGGTTCTCCCGAAATATCTCCACGAAGCGGCATCGAGCCCAACAATATTCCCGCCAAACGGTGCATTCGATGCATACAGTGCAAGTATTTCATCTTTTGAGTAACCCAGCTCCAACCGCGTTGCCATGATAGTCTCGATGATCTTCTCTCCAACACTCCTAACTTTGCCTTTGCGCTGCAACCTGATTACCTGCATGGTAATAGTGCTGCCGCCACTTTTCTTCTCACCGGTCGAAACATTCTGAACCATTGCCCTGACAAAAGCAATAGGATCGAATCCCGCGTGGCTGTAAAAGCGTTTATCCTCGAAACAAATCAAGCATTTCCGGTATTTTTCAGGAACATCATTTTTGTATGGAAAACGCCATTGTTGGTCACTGGCAATTTGAGCTCCAAGAATCTCGTTTCTGTTATCGAGCAACACAATACTCACCGGATCGCTGAAAAGAGGTTCAGGAAGACAAAACACATACCACAGAATGCATCCCGCCAACAACGAAACCGCCCCATATAACATAAACAACTTCTTTCTCACAGGCTTTTATTAAGGAGTTTCAAAAATACAACTTGTTTCGTTAAATGCGTTGTTATTTTGCTAACACAAACCACATAATATTAGCATAATTTTTGCTACTTTTAAATGTTTTTTTTAACGGATAAAACCTCCATTAATAAAAGTCGAAATGAGTAAAAATATCATTGCAATACTTCTCCGGTCGGCAATGCTCACAGCAATCATCCTAACATTATCAGCTTCAGTGCTTCGCGCTCAGTACTATGTTATTGCAGGTTATAACGCCAATTGTCCTTTAAAAATGGACAATCTGAATCTGGTGGTGGATTACTACAACTGGGAGCACCCTAATCTTCAGGAGACCATGGAACATTTCTATTATATGGACGGTTTTACTTGTGCAATTGGCACCGCTTACGAGCCATTATTTGCAGAAATCGGATATACAGGGGCTACCCAAACTGTTAGCTCTGGTATGTACGATTCGGGATTTTGGGTGGAAAAACAACTACGGGCAAGGCTAAGAACATTTGATATTAATATCGGTATTTGCACCGGGCTAAAGGAATACAATTACTTTGCAGCAGGAATCGGTATGAATGTTGGAGTTTTTTCGGTGAAAACAAAG
Organism: Bacteroidales bacterium; assembly: GCA_017994175.1. Classification (GTDB taxonomy): domain Bacteria; phylum Bacteroidota; class Bacteroidia; order Bacteroidales; family ML635J-15; genus JAGOEF01. The sequence continues at coordinate 10,099 of JAGOLH010000021.1, forward strand.
ACCAAAGCCGACTATATCAACAACGACAAATGGTCGGGAAATCTGGCAAAGAATGAGTCAGGGGTCATGACATTCACTTTTTTCCTACGATACTCACCCTATGGTGGTTACATCTGGCTGCAACCCTATATCAGCATTGCTCCCAACAAATTTCTTGGTTTCGACATGAATCGTAACATGCACCCAGTCGACCAGTATTTAAACCCAACTACAGTGCCAACTCATCAACAGGATTTGAATATTACGTTCAAGTCAACAGGAGTAAAAATGTGCATTTTAATACCGTATTACGACAATCAGTAGGAATTCTTTCAGCATTTCTTCCGGATACGATTTCATTCCGAATGGAGGCAAATCATCTGCGATGGCAAATTATTTACAACAATTTATTACATTTGCTCAAATTACATGGCAATGAAAACGAAACAGGAAATCGTAGAAAACTGGCTACCCCGTTATACCGGAAAGCCTCTCGACAGTTTAGGTAAACATATCTTGCTCACAAATTTTCAACTCTATGTTGAGCTATTTGCTGAACTTTGTAATGTGCCTGTTGAAGGGTTAAATAAAAATATGCCCAGTGCCACAAGCGACGACATCACGATAATCAATTTCGGGATGGGAAGTCCAAATGCGGCTACAGTTCTTGATTTATTAAGTGCTATTCACCCCAAAGCAGTACTTTTTCTCGGCAAATGCGGTGGACTAAAGAAGAAAAATGAATTGGGTGATTTGATATTACCCATTGCAGCTATTCGTGGAGAAGGTACTTCGAACGACTACCTGCCGGCTGAAGTTCCTGCCCTCCCTGCATTCATGCTTCAACGGGCTGTTTCATCGGCAATACGTGATTTTGGTAAAGATTACTGGACGGGGACTGTGCTTACTACAAATAAACGAGTATGGGAATACGATGAGCGTTTTAAAAAATACCTTCAGAAAACCAGAGCCATGGCCATTGATATGGAAACTGCAACGATTTTTATTGTTGGGTTCGATAATGAAATACCCACCGGAGCACTCTTGCTGGTATCGGATCAGCCCATGATTTCGACCGGAATAAAAACATCTGAGAGCGACAGGGAAGTTACGCTGCGCTATGTTAAAGACCATGTACAAATCGGCATCAACGCACTTGAAATGATAAAAAATGAGAACCAATCGGTAAAACATTTACGTTTCTAGTAGCATTCATCGCTAAACATAACAGAAATCATAATAATCAAACTCAAATTCGATTATTTTAGTGCTTTAATTTCCCTTGAGCAATGGTGACATTCATTGGAAGTATTGTAGCTCTGATAGCAGGATATTTTCTGTATGGGCGTTTTATCGACCGATTCTTTGGTATCGAAAAAAACAGAGTAACCCCTGCCCTAGAATTAAATGACGGGGTTGATTATATACCAATGCCTACATGGAAAATATTTGTAATTCAGTTTTTAAATATAGCCGGCCTGGGTCCCATTTTCGGAGCAATTCTCGGGGCAGCTTTCGGACCAGCAGCATATATTTGGATTGTGCTGGGCTGTATTTTCATGGGTGCTGTGCACGATTATTTTTCCGGAATGCTTTCGATACGTCACAACGGAGCCAGTTTACCAGAGCTCGTAAGCGCATATCTTGGAAAGGGCGCGAAAAATTTTCTCAGGGTTTTCACTCTATTTCTACTGATTTTTGTTGGAGTTGCATTTGTCAGTGGTCCTGCTGGGTTACTCGAATCGTTAACCGGTGGCGGTTATCAAATATGGCTTTTCGTTATTTTCGTTTATTATATTCTTGCCACATTACTTCCAATCGACAAAATCATCGGGAAAATATACCCATTCTTCGGAATTCTTCTTCTGGTTATGGCAGTACTTATAGGTGGGGTAATCATTATTAAAGCCACAAACGGGAGCATGCCCATGACAGAATTGTCTGCTGCAGGTATGGTTAATCATCATGCCCAGAAGACGACAACCTTTATTTTCCCGATGATGTTTATCGTGATTTCGTGTGGTGCTATTTCAGGATTTCATGCTACGCAGTCACCGATGATGGCACGGTGCTTAAAAAATGAAAAACATGGCCGCATAGCATTCTATGGCGCCATGATTGCGGAAGGTATAGTTACAATTATCTGGGCTACCGCAGCGATGAATTATTTCGGTACAGCAACTGATTTAAACACAACGCTGGCTAGTCACAACCCGGCGTGGATAGTGCATGAAATTTCAGTTACTTGGCTGGGCAAATTTGGCGCTATATTAGCTATTCTTGGTGTTATTGCATGCCCTATTACAACCGGAGACACCGCTTTTCGCAGCGCCAGACTCACAATTGCCGATATGTTTAATTTCAGCCAGACTTCAATTAATAAACGACTTGTTGTGAGCGTACCGTTATTTGCATTAGGATTCCTGCTCACATTTGCATTCAATAAACAATTTGCAGTAGTCTGGAACTTTGTGGGCATCTCAAATCAAATACTGGCTGCAATTGTGCTATGGACAGCGGCAATGTATCTGGCAATGAAAAGAAAATTTCATTGGATTATTTCAGTCCCGGCGTTGTTTCTCAGCTTTGTTTGTTTTACATACTTGCTTTGTGCACCTTTTAAAACAGGCGGATTTAATATTCCGCTTCAATACAGCTACCCCGTTGCCCTGTTCTTGTCAGTTATTACCGGTGTAGCATGGTCGCTTAAATTAAGAAAAAATCGTAGCAGGCTTAAGTAGATATTTTATCAAAACAATTAATTCCCTCATCCTTTAGCATTTTATAATTTATTTGTTTTTTCCCTTTGATTTTTGTAAATTGACAAACTAATTTTAGTGATTTGTTTCTGTAATCAACATGACGAGAAATCTAATAATTGCACTAATTATTTTCGGGATACCTGCCCTTTCGTTTGGGCAACTACGTTTTATCGAAAATAAAAATCAGTGGGAACCACATATTCTTTATAAGATGAAATTATCGAATGGATCGATGTTTCTCGAAAAAGACTGCATTACTTTTAACTTCATCAATCGCGAAGAACACGACCATTCATTTGCTCATCATGGAGCTACCGAGGAGAATCATCAAGAGACAATAGACGGGCATGCCTATCGTGTGACATTTATCGGTGCAAACAACGATGTTAAAGTTGAGAGCTCTCTTCCTTCAAGCGATTACCTGAATTATTATATTGGGAATGACCCTTCGCGATGGGCTGGAAATGTAAAGCAATATCAGGAGATTTTGTATCATAATCTGTATGATAACATCGATTTAAAACTTTATATCACAGACAAAGGCCTGAAATATGATTTCATTGTGCACCCCAATGGCGATGTCGACGACATTGTGCTGGAGTATGAAGGTGCGGGAAGTCTTACAATAAACAATAATAACCTGGTTGTGACTACTACGGTAAACGATGTGGTTGAGTTGCAGCCTTTGGTATATCAGATAATTGAAGGCGAACAGGTTGCCATACCATGTATTTATAATATAAAAAAAAACAGGGTAAACTACAAACTTGACCGGGGCTACGATACAGAGCGGACTCTGGTAGTTGACCCATCACTTGTTTTTAGCACCTACACAGGGAGCACGGGCGATAACTGGGGGTTTACGGCCACATGGGATTTCAGCGATAATGTGTATTCAGGTGGAATTGTATTTGATGTGGGTTACCCAACCACACTGGGAGCATATCAGGTTAATTTTGCAGGGGGCACACCTCCTATTCCCAATTCCACTTATTACGCTTTGGGTTGTGATGTAGGGATAATTAAATATAACGAAAACGGCACACAGCGCCTATTTGCGACTTATTTGGGCGGCTCAGGCGGGCAGGAAATGCCACACAGTCTTGTGGTCACGGAAGAAAACGATCTTGTGGTAATGGGGACTACAGGCTCCCCCGATTTCCCGACAACTGCCGGAGCCTACGACAACACTTTCAACGGCGGCGACAGTGTAGTATATGATAACGTAGTAGCCTTTTCAAACGGCGTTGACATTTATGTTGCAAAATTCAGCAGCACCGGATCCTCTCTCATGGGAAGCACTTATGTAGGAGGAAGTGGTAATGATGGACTGAATTTTAAACAATATTACGCACAAAACAATCCGGTGTACAATATTAATTGGACAATGATGCATGGTAACGACTCACTGTATTTTAACTATGCCGATGGTGCGCGTGGTGAAGTTATCTGCGACAGCAAAGGTGATATTTACGTTGCCACAAATACATTTTCCATGAATTTCCCTCAGGGAATAAATAATGGGTTTCAGACAAGCTCTGGCGGAAAACAGGACGGTATTGTATTTAAGCTAAAAGGAAACCTGTCGCAGCTCATTTGGAGCTCTTATCTCGGAGGTTCTGAGGACGATGCAATCTACTCTCTTGACATTAGGTCTGACGACAACATTTATGTTGCAGGGGGAACAGTATCAACCAACTTTCCCACTACTTTCGGTGCCTATAAAACAAGCTTTCAGGGTGGAACAACCGATGGCTTTGTTGCCGAAATTAATGCCGACGGTAACCAGCTTCTTGCATCCAGCTACTTTGGAAGCAATCAGTACGATCAGGCCTATTTCGTCAGGACCGATGACAGCAATAACCCCTTTATCTGCGGCCAGACAAAAGCTACCGGCTCCACCCTTATTTTTAATGCATCCTACAATGAACCAAACAGTGGTCAGTTTATTGCAAAATTTCAACCCAATCTTTCTGCAATCCAGTGGTCAACCGTTTTTGGAACGGGTAGTGGACAGCCCAATATATCGATAACCGCATTTGCCGTTGATATTTGTAACCGTATTTACCTTGCCGGATGGGGCAGAATATGGCCTTACAATTATTACAACTCTGCCGGGCAATACTACGCATGGACCGATGTGTTTGGTACAAAAGGAATGGATATAACTGCAGATGCCATTCAATCGAATACCGATGGTCAGGACTTTTATATCATGGTACTCTCTGAAGATGCAAGCAGTTTGGAATATGCCACTTTCTTCGGAGAGGTGCATTACGATGGTTGCGGATACTCAGGGCATGATCATGTTGATGGTGGAACATCGCGTTTCGACAAAAAGGGTAATATTATTGAGTCGGTTTGTGCGAGCTGCGGAGGGTGTCAGGAATTTCCAACATCACCGGGAGTTTGGAGTGAATCGAATGGTGATGGCGTCAACTACAATAACTGCAATAATGCAGCATTTAAAATTCAAATCATCGAAAACCTTGCAATTGCCAACTTCGACCCTGTTCCTGCGGGATGCTCTCCTTATACTGTACATTTCAACAACAACAGTCAGGGAAGTGTTTACCAGTGGTTTTTTGGAGACGGAGGCACCAGCAGTGCTCTCAACCCAACCCATACCTACACCGAAGGCGGTACCTATCAGGTAATGCTCGTTGTAAGTGATCCGCTGTCGTGCAATTTTGCCGATACCCTTATAAGGGAGATTTTTGTTATGGACGCAGGAGTTGATACCTTGCCTGATATTGTAATTTGCCCCGGTGAACAAGTCGTTATCGGACCTGAGGGTAACTATGGTGATGCTAGTTTTCATTGGCTTAACCCAATGTGGCTCACCAGCGCAACAGTGCAAAATCCGGTTGCTAGCCCCGTTCAGAATATCACTTATATTTTGGTAATTGATGGCCTTTGTAACGACACGGTGTATCAGGCAGTCACTATCAACCAGCCACCTATCGATCTTTTCGCATCTTCCGACACACTGATATGTCCGGGAGGAACCGTTACCCTTCATGCATCGAGCAGTTATGAAAATATTTCACTCACTTGGTCGACTTCACCAAGTTTCAACCCCGTAATTGGCGTTGGAAATACCATTATTGCTAGTCCACAAACCACAACAATATACTATGTGCGGGCTCAGGAGCCGGAATGTAATACAACCTTGACAGAACAAATCATTGTTCAGGTACACCAGTTCAATTACACGATAACGTCAGGAGCTATTGTATGCGCAGGCGGCCAGACAGGATTGCATATTGTAAATAATAACCCTTCCGATATTCTGAGTTATCACTGGGAACCAACAACATCCATTGTAAGTGGGGACAATTCTGCTAACCCTGTTGTAGCCCCCACTGTAAACACTACTTACACTGTAACCGTGACTAATCAGATTGGTTGTACCACAACATCGCAAGTGCCGGTTACCATAAACAATATCACTTTCGCTGCTGCTGTTACAGAGGATATACTTTGTTTCGGTGAATGCACGGGAACCGCAACAGTCTCAGCAACAGGAATACCTCCGTACACCTATTTCTGGAGTAATCAAACATCAGGCAATATTAATGATAGTCTCTGTTCAGGTTCTTACACAGTAACTGTTACCGACAACCTGCAGTGCACTGCCACACAAACTGTTACAATAAATCAACCCCCTTTGCTGGTTGCCGGATTCACTGATATTATTCAACCGGAATGCGATGGAGTCGGTTACGGGAGCGCTTCGGTTACCCCTTCAGGAGGGACGCCCCCATATTCTTATCAATGGCAATTCGGTGGAAGCAATCCCACAAATTCCCAACTACTCACAGGTGACAACTCGGTAACGGTAACTGACCAAAACGGATGCGACACGGTAATTACTGTTACTATGTTGCCTCCAGGTGGTATTGCAGCTGAAATTCAAACCCTTAGCGATATATCATGTTTTGGCATGTGCGATGGGTCGCTAACAGCCTTGGGGACATCGGGGACTCCACCATTTACCTATATGTGGTCAAATGGCATGCAAGGCAGCACGATTAACAATCTGTGCAGCGGACCGTATATTGTCTCGGTAATCGATTCCGAAAATTGTGTAATCCATAAATACGCATTCATTGTGCAACCCGACGAACTTATTGGCCTGGCCGGAATCTTTGAACCCATTCTTTGTCATGGGCAAACCGGAAGTGTTCAGATTGAAATTAATGGTGGGACATCACCTTATCTGATACATTGGTCAACCGGTGACAATACCAATGTGGTCAGCGAAATTTCAGCCGGCAGCTACTCGGTTACAGTTACAGATGCACATAACTGTAGCGATACTTCTGAAGTGGAAATTACACAACCAACTCCCTTAGTACTTGCAGGGATTCCCGAAAATATGCGTTGTACGGGTAATTGCAATGGCTCTGTTATGCTCGATGTTACAGGAGGAACACCCGGATATGATTATAACTGGTCGAACGGAACCAACGCATCAAATGCACAACAGTTATGTGAAGGGTTTTACCAGGTAACTGTTACCGATAATAACGGTTGTGCAATCTCAGCTTCGTACTCGATTGTAAACGAAGACTATATTCCGCCGCTTGATGTATATGCCGATGCTTATTTTATTTACCGTGGCGAAAGCACTTTATTGCATGCAATTGGACCTGACGGAAGTTCATATTTGTGGAGCCCTCCGTTGTATCTTGCGTCGGTAACCAGTCAGCATACAACCACCACTCCTGAAAACGAGATATTGTACACTGTTGTTATGACCGATGAAGACGGCTGTACAAATACCGATACTGTGCGGATACGTGTAAGCGATATAATCTGTTCCGACCCGTTTATTTATATTCCCACGGCTTTCACTCCCAATGGTGATGGTGAAAATGATTACTTTAAACCCTATGCGCCACTGCACCTGATTACCGACATGTATTTTGCTGTTTTCGACCGTTGGGGCGAAGTTGTTTATGCGTCCGATAATATCAACGATCAGGGTTGGGATGGTACTTATAAAGGTAAAATATTGCCACCCGATGTGTATGTTTTCTTTTTTGAAGCTACCTGCTTAAATCAGGACCATTACAACCACAAAGGAAATGTGACCCTGATAAGGTAGTAAATGTTATTATTTTTTTAGTTTTTAACCATGTCACTGTGTTTTAATTTCACAGTTTGTAATAATAATTATCTGGTAAAAAGCTTTTTCCTGAAACAATTTATTCTCAGACCAGTTTAATAATATTAAGGAATTCAAAAAACATCGTAAATTCGCATAAAAATATATACTATGGATTTTGATATATTAGTTATTGGAAGCGGACCCGGTGGGTATGTTGCTGCAATCCGTGCTGCGCAACTGGGTTTAAAAACTGCTGTGGTTGAAAAAGCTGAGCTGGGTGGCATTTGCCTGAACTGGGGATGTATTCCAACCAAGGCCCTGCTTAAAAGCGCCCAGGTATTTAATTACATGAAGCACTCCGAAGATTATGGTATTACAATTCAAGGGAATGCAGAACCCGATTTTGCTAAGGTAATAGCCCGCAGTCGTGCTGTTGCCGAAGGTATGAGTAAGGGAATTCAGTTTCTATTAGGTAAAAACAAAATAACCGTTATCAAAGGTTTTGGAAAATTGAAAGCAAGTAACACCGTTTCTGTAACCGATGAGGCCGGCCAAGAGAAAGAGTATACTTCGCCGCATATTATTCTGGCTACCGGAGCACGTTCAAAAGAGTTGCAGGGAGTGAAACAGGACGGGTTACATATTATTGGATACCGTGAAGCACTATCCCTCCAGAAAAAACCTGCTTCAATGATCGTTATAGGCAGCGGTGCTATTGGAACCGAATTCGCCTGGTTCTACCATAGTATGGGTACTGAAGTTACTCTGGTGGAATATCTCCCAAATTTGGTCCCTCTCGAAGATGAAGAAGTTTCAAAACAACTGGAACGCTCCTTTAAAAAAGCAGGTATAAAAGTTTTAACAGGAACTGCAGTTGAAAATGCTGTATTTAATGGGAATAGCTGTGAGGTTCATGTGAATACAAAAAAGGGTCAGGATGTTCTTCATGCGGAAGTTGTGCTTTCGGCTGTCGGAGTAACTACGAATCTCGAAAACCTGGGGCTTGAGGCTCTTAATATCGCCAATGAAAAAGGAAAAATTCTGGTTGATGAATTCTACCGTACCAATGTGGAAGGTATATACGCCATTGGTGATATCGTGCACGGACCTGCGCTGGCTCATGTGGCTTCGGCTGAAGCTATCTGCTGTGTCGAGAAAATTGCAGGGCAACATGCAGAGCCCGTGAATTACAGCAATATTCCTTCATGCATTTATGCAACTCCCGAAATAGCATCGGTTGGTATGACCGAGAAACAAGCGATTGAAGCTGGTTTTGAAGTAAAAATCGGGAAATTCCCCTACTCAGCCTCTGGTAAAGCATCAGCAGCCGGGAATAAAGATGGTTTTATCAAGCTGGTTTTCGATGCAAAACTGGGTGAACTCCTTGGCGCCCATTTTATAGGTGACAATGTAAGCGAAATGATTGCTGAAATGGTAGTTGCCCGTAAACTCGAAGCAACGGGTCACGAACTTATTAAAAGCATACATCCGCACCCGAGTATGTCGGAAGCTATTATGGAAGCGGCAGCTGCAGCCTATGGTGAAGTGATACACCTATAATAAGGGTGCTTAGCATTTCGATCCCTCAGGGTAACCGTTATTTCTGCAGCTTATTTAACTAGGGTAACTATACCCACATAGGGTTCTTCTCCGTTAAACAGGCGCACTGCGTACAAGTAGGAACCTGTAGGAAGAAGTTTACCGTCATAATATCCATTCCATGGCTCATCCACCCCCTTTGCCTCAAATAGCTTCTGCCCCCAACGATTGAACACCTGAACAACTGCTGCCGGAAACATATCGATATTCTCGATAATCCATGTATCGTTTACACCATCGTTGTTCGGGGTAAAAGCATTGGGGATACGGATACAATCAATAGGATCATCGGTGAGCACTATCTGTTCTATGATTCTAATACAATTGTTTGCATCAACTACCGTAATCAGGTAATTCCCCTGAATAAGCCCCATGATATATGGCAAATCGGAACTGCCTTGGTACCAATTGTACATATACGGAAAAGTTCCTCCGGATGCAACAATTTCAATATAACCGTCATCAGCACCAATACAGGACGGGTTGGTGCTGATGTAGGTTACAACCATTTCAGAAGGTTCCGATATGGTCGCCATTGAATCTAACTCACAATGATTGGCATCTGTTACAGTAAAGGAGTATATACCAGCCTGCAATGAAGTAAGCTGCTGCTGTGCAGACTCGAAGCCATTATATTGCCAATGATATGCATAAGGTAGCGTTCCACCGGTTGCAATCAGATTAATAGCTCCATTCCGTTCTCCATTACAGGTAACATCAGTCGTTGAAATGGCCACTGTAACGGGGGAAAGTGGCTGACCAATAACCCGACTTCCTGTAATGCTACAACCCAATACATCGGTAACAGTTACAATATAGTTTCCTGCTGCAATGTTGTTCTGATACGATTGACTTGCTCCGTTCGACCAGCTGAAAGTGAACGGTGGAGTACCCCCGGTAATCAAAGTGCTTAAGCTACCATTAGCATACCCATAACAACTTATATTAACTCCGGATACAACAATACTTAAGGCATCGGGCTGAGTAACCGTATATGCTTGTGACCCACTGCACCCCCATGCATCGGTAACTGTTACCGAATACACTCCGGCTGCTATGTTTGCTATTGACGATACCGTGGAACCATTTGACCAACTATAGGTAAATGGAGCCATTCCACTCATCATGCTACCCGTGAGTACTGCGTCTGAATCGCCATAGCATGACAGGGCTACAGGTTGAGTGATGACAACCGGGCTACTACCCTGCATATCAACCACTGTGATTGAAGAGGCAGTACAACCATTGGCGTCAGTGACAGTTACCCTGTAGTTACCCGGAGCAACCGGATTTTGAACCGGCAGATTTGAGCCATTACTCCAAAGATAACCGTATTGAGCAGTTCCCCCTGAAACAGATACAGAAATACTCCCCTGGCTAACACCACAAACAAGTGGAGAAGAGGTTGCCGTAGCAACAAGTTGGGAAGGTTGCGTAATTGTAATAGTTGAAGAAGCAGTGCAACCAGCTTCATCTGTTACTATAACCGTAACGACTCCGGCAGCCAAGCTGTTATTCAGGGCTGATGCTGTTGCCTCCGGATCGCTCCATAAATAAGACAGATTTCCTGTTCCTCCCGAAGCTGAGGCGACTGCACTACCGTCACTCATACCATAACAACTTACATTATTGTTAACTACGGCAGAAACAATCAGTGATTCGGGTTGTGTTAATACTGCGTTTCCAACATTACTGCAACCATAATTATCATATACCGTCACGCTGTAATTTCCGGCAGGTATGCTCTGAATTGTGGCACTATTAACAGTGATTGGGTCGCTCCAGTCGTACGAATAAGGCAAAGTGCCTCCAGAAACGCTGATGCTGATAAACCCATTTGAGAATCCGTTACATGATGGGTTACCATAATCCTGTACATTCACCTGAGGCACTGAAGTAACAAGTGTTTGAACCGTTATTTGGTTTGAGCATCCGTAAGCATCACTATATGCATAAGTAATATTGCGAAGACCCAATCCAGCAGTGGCAGGATCAAATGTACTTCCTGTGATTCCAGGACCACTAAAAACTCCACCTGATGGCGTACCAGTGATAATTGCGATACCAGCATTATCGCAATATTGTGCGTTTAATCCAGCAATCTGAACTGTTGGGAGTGAAAAAACCTGGACATTCTGTGTGGCTGTATTGCTGCATCCATTGCCATCGGTGTAAACATAAGTAACTATATGATTCCCCACACCTGCAACTGAAGGTGAAAAGTTGGTTCCCGAAACTCCCGGGCCTGAAACAATACCTCCTGCAGGAGAAAGTATTAAGCTTATTGCGGGTGCATCAATGCAATATCCCGAACTAAGACCACCAATGCTAACTGTAGGCAGGGCATTCACAACAATACTTTCCTGTTGGGTATCGCTGCATGCTCCGTTTACAATGCTATAAGTTATTACGTGAGTACCCGCACCAGCTACCGAGGGTGAGAACTGCCCTGTAGCTGCATTGGTAATACCATTTCCCGACCAGGTGCCTCCATTCGAAACGGCAGTCAGATTCACAGCAGAAGCATTAATACAAAATGGGCCTGCTGGGCTAATATCTGCGTTTACATCTCCATCAACATGAATTGTGATACTGCTCGTACCTGTGCATGCTCCGGTTGTAACAGAATAGGTTATCGTATGATCGCCCGAACCGGCAACGGCGGGACTGAAAGTACCTGCCGTGCTGCCTGTAATCCCAGTGCCCGACCATGTACCACCTCCTGTAGCAGCGGTAAGAGTAACAGGTGAATCGCTCTGGCAGAATGGTCCGACAGAATTTATGCTTGCATTCGGACGGGCCTGTACAACAACAGTGGTTGTATTTGAGCTGCTGCATCCTGTAGTATTGGTTACCACCAGTGTATATGTCCCCGACATGGAAACAGAAGCTGGTGTTCTGACAGGGTTTTGCAAATTACTGGTCCAACCATCGGGTCCTGTCCATGTGTAGGTTGCTCCTGCAGCTCCGCCACCGCCTGTAAAATTTAGTGACTGTGTTTCACACACAGGGCTGTTGCTTGATGCAGTAACCACTGGTAATGGGTTCACAGTCACCGTTGCAGTAGCTGTACCTGTTGTGCCTGATGGGGCTGTCCCCGTAACCGTATAGGTAGTAGTTGAGGTCGGGTTAACACTGATGGTTGCTCCGGTTGCACCGTTACTCCAGGCAAAAGTAGTCCCGGCAATCGAGCTGGTTGCCGTTAAGGTCGCGCTTTGCCCTGCACAGATGGTTGGATTATTTACCGTAATCACCGGGTTAACGTTTGAAACCATTATCGAAACATCATCCACAAAATATCGCGTCTGTGCTTTAGAGCCACCTACATTGGTAGTAGTAGTTCCTGTGTCGTAATAAAAATTCCCGATGGTAAAATATTGGAATGCCGCAGTCGCGGTAAAAGTCATCGAAATCAGCGTCCAATTGGTTTTATCAGTGATAATCCCAGTATAGTTCACCTGCGGGGTGACGCTATATACACACATACTGCTGCTGTAAAATGAGGCGGTAGTGAAATATACTCCGATGTTATTACAGGCATACATACTGTAATCAGCCATTGAAACATAAAACTCCACGGTATATTGCTGCCCCGGAACCAAAGGTGATGACAGCCTGCCCTGAAGGTATTCGCGATAAGGCGTACACCCTCCTGCCCCATACACAAAAATTGCACTCATTGCACTGCCTGTACGTGGTGTTTGCTGCCCAACAGCACTTGCATTTGTTGACCAGGGACTGCAAAAACAGCTCGTCGCCAACGAAGAGTGAAAAAGATCGGTTGACCCACCGGTTGGCATGGTCCAATTATTAACGGCAGCATTAAATTCTCCGGACGAAACATACCAACTGCAGAGCAAGCTGCCTGTGTTTACGCTCTCAAAGCTGGGGTTCATAACAAGGTTCTGAGAATGTGAGAAACTGACACTGGCCAACATTATGGCAGTCAGCAATATAGTTTGGGCTTTCCTCATTATTATAAATTTATAGACTTACTAAATTAAGAATAAAAGTTTATAAATGAAAATTAATTTACCGATGATGAGAATTCGCATATTGTTTGCATTTGCAATGGAATAAGAATAGGTATCAAATCCTTTCCAAATCGCGCTGAATGTCTTTTCGTTTAATGGTTTCGCGTTTGTCGAACTGCTTTTTACCGCGGGCAAGGGCAATTTCAACCTTAACGCGTCCGTTTTCATCGATAAACAGTGATACCGGAATGATGGAGTAACCTTTTTCTCTGACTTTACGGTCGAACTGTCGGATTTCTCTTTTCTTGAGCAGGAGTTTACGGTCTCTCACCGGGTTGTGATTATTGCAGGTGCCCAAAACGTATTCGGCTATGTGTAAACCTTTTAACCACATTTCGCCATCAACAACGAGACAAAACGAATCAGTGAAATTCACTTTGCCATCTCGAATCGATTTTATTTCGGTGCCTTTCAGCTGAATGCCAGCGGTAACAAAGTCCTTCAATTCGTACTGGAAGTATGCCTTTTTATTTTTGAATGTTCGGGGTTCAGCTTTCACGTCATATCACTTTAAGGAATGCATAGTTAAAAACAAAGTGTGAAATAAGGTTGATTCCCACAACAATCAAGGCAGTTACAATATAGAAACCAGTAATTTTATCAGAAGGGATTTCGATGAGTTGTTTTACTCCGAACCATAACAATACGAAGCAGTATACAGGTACTAAGAGGATAAAAATCAGGCTCGGGAAAATATAAAACACCGACATCACAAAGTAATATGGCGACAAGGTATAAAGCAGCAGCTGACCAACCCTGGCCATGTCTTTTTTACCTGTAAAGCTGGAAATAATGGCATTAATAAATACAGAAATAATATAAAAGCTGAGTAAATTTGCCACAAAGAATATCAGAGCATGCTTAATAATATCAATAAACAACCCGGTTGAGGCCATCGACAGCGACTCTCCTACCAGTAAGCAAAGGCTCATTCCAGCAATTACCAGAATCACAGGTCCGAAAAAAAGCCTTTTGTAACTGCCGTCATCTTTTTTAATGTTATGCCAAGCTTTCGGCGGGTTGGAAAAAAGCAGTCTGATATGGTGAAAGTAGTGGCTCACGGTGAATAAATAATATTTCTGATTCAGCCCACAAAATTAATCTAATTTTCATAAATTTACTTGTGTAAATTGTGAACAATGCATAAGAATAAACTGGTTTGTCTGCTTGGACCCACTGCCGGAGGAAAAACGAAGCTTGCAGCATGGTTTTGTGAGCGGGTTGGTGGAGAAATTATCAGTGCAGATAGCCGACAAGTTTACCGTGGAATGGATATTGGTACCGGTAAAGACATCTCAGATTATTACGTTGAGGGGATGCTGATTCCTTATCATTTAATTGACATTCGAAACCCGGGTGAAAAGTACAACATTTTTGAATTTGCAAATGATTTTAAGCGTGTTTATAAATGTATTTCCGATGTTGGCAAGCTACCGGTCTTATGTGGAGGAAGTGGTTTATACATCGAGTCCGTTATTGGAAACTATCAATTATTGGCAGTTCCAACAAACGATGAGTTGCGAAAAAAACTACAGGGAAAAACCCTTCAGGAGTTGGGAATAATACTTTCGACCTACAAAAAGCTGCATAATCATACCGATACCGATACGATAAAGCGTGCTATCAGGGCAATAGAAATAGCAGACTATGAAAAGCTACACGGTAAAGTAATGCAATCTGAACCGGAATTCAACAACCTCATTTTTGGGATTGCCTACGACCGAGAAACACGCAGGGAACGAATTACTGCCCGACTAAAGGAGCGGCTCGGACAAGGATTGCTGGAAGAAGGGAGACAGTTGCTGCAAAACGGTCTGAGCCTCGAAGACATGGAATACTACGGATTAGAATATAAGTATATGGCACTGCATCTTTCTGGCCGGTTATCGCTCGACGAGATGGCAGAAAAGTTGAATACAGCCATTCATCAATTTGCTAAGAGACAGATGACATGGTTTCGACGAATGGAGAGGAACGGGGTTAAAATTCACTGGATTGACCCCAATATGAATTTTGATAAAAAGCTCACTTATATGCTTACAAAATATCAAGACACCTTCTGTTAGGAAGATGTCTTGATTGAAATATCAGAAAAGGGAGCCTACTGACCAGCTTCTTTTGTTTCCTCTTCGGGTTTTGGAGGCCTTGGTAACAGTACTTTCCGGCTTAATTTCATTTTTCCGGTTTTCTCATCAATTTCGAGGAGTTTCACCTGAACCATCTGACCTTCTTTCAGCACTTCATCTACTGAACGAAGTCTGCGCCATTCAATCTCGGAAATATGTAAGAGTCCTTCATGCCCGGGCAATATTTCAACAAAGGCACCATACGAAGTAATCGATTTGATTTTACCATTGTAAATCTCGTTTACTTCGGGAAGAGCAACTATGGCTCGAATTCTTGCCAGTGCAGCATTCATATTTTCGGCATTATCAGCGCAAATTTCAACAACACCTTTGTTATCGACTTCCTCAATACTGATTACTGTATTGGTATCAGCCTGAATTCCCTGAATAATTTTACCACCGGGGCCAATAACTGCTCCAATCTGGTCCTTATTAATAATAATCGTATTAATTCTGGGTGCATGCGGCTTATAGTCTTTCCGCGGTTCAGGAATTATCTCAAGAATTTTCCCGAGAATATGTAAGCGGCCTTTGCGAGCCTGTTCCAACGCTTTGGCAAGGATTTCATAGGAAAGTCCGTCAACTTTAATGTCCATTTGTGTGGCGGTTATTCCATCGGCTGTTCCTGTAACTTTAAAGTCCATATCGCCAAGATGATCTTCATCGCCCAGAATATCGCTAAGTACAGCATATTTCCCTGAAGCGGAATCAGTAATCAGGCCCATAGCAATCCCAGAAACGGGTTTACGGATTTGAATACCGGCATCCATAAGAGCCAGTGTTCCGGCGCATACTGTTGCCATCGAGGATGAACCATTCGATTCCAGAATGTCCGACACAATACGAAGCGTATAGGGGAAGTCTGGGCCTTTTTCAGGAACCATTCTTTTTAATGCTCTGTGAGCTAAATTGCCATGACCAATTTCACGACGGCCTACACCACGTATGGGGCGTGCTTCACCAGTGCTAAAGGGTGGAAAATTATAATGCAATATAAACTTCTCGTATCCTGCAATCATCGCACCGTCAATTACCTGCTCATCCAATTTATTTCCAAGGGTAATAGCAGTAAGCGACTGCGTTTCGCCACGGGTAAAAATGGCTGATCCGTGCGTGGTGGGTAAATAGTCAACTTCGCCCCAAATTGGACGGATTTCATCCATTTTGCGGCCGTCGAGACGAATCTGATCATCAAGAATCATTTTGCGAACGGCTTTTTTGTGAATATCGTGATAATAACGATTTACTAATGGTTTCACTGTAAGCAATTCTTCTTCGGTATATTTCGACAGGAATTCTTCCTTTATTGCTTCGAAAGCTTGAATACGCAAGGTTTTATTTGTAATCAACTGTTTAGCTACACTATAGGTTTTTTCAAAAGTTTCGTCGTATACTTTTTGCTTTAGTTCAAGGTCATTTACTTCGTGGCAATAATTTCTCTTCACTTGTTTGGCAACAGCAGCTTCGAGTTCCTTTTGAGCAAGGCACTGAACCTTTATGGCATCGTGGGCGGTTCTGATAGCTTCTATCATATCGTTTTCAGATGCTTCGTCAAGTTCTCCTTCCACCATGATTATATTATCGTAAGTAGCCGCAACAATCATGTCGATATCGGCTTTTGCGAGCAAACTTGCACTGGGGTTAATCACAAACTTTCCATCAATGCGTGCAACACGAACTTCGGAAATTGGTCCGTGAAACGGGATATCCGACACCATTAATGCCGATGAGGCAGCAAGTCCGGCTAATGCTTCCGGGGTTGCATCTTTTTCGGCGGAAATCAGGTAAATATTAACGAATGTTTCAGCATGAAAATCGTCTGGAAACAATGGCCTCAAGGCTCTATCGACCAGACGCGAAATAAGGATTTCATAGTCGGAAGTCCTTCCTTCTCTTTTAAGAAAACCACCGGGGAAACGCCCCACTGCGGTATATTTTTCGCGATATTCAACCGAAAGCGGCATAAAATCGACATCCGGTTTAGCTTCATCAGCTGCTACAACTGTAGCCAGCAACATGGTTTTACCCATCTTCACCACAACTGAACCATGCGCCTGCTTGGCCAGTTTTCCGGTGGAAATTTCAATCTCACGCCCATCTTCTAACGTGATCACTTTTTTAATCTCATTGTACATATATTCATCTTTAGGTTAATGTTCCTTAATAAAAAAGAAAGGCAAGTGCCTTGCCTTTCTTTAGTTTCTTCTACCGACGGAGTTTTAATTCCGACACAATGGCTCTATATCTTTCGATATCGTTTTTATGCAAATAATCGAGCAGACGCCTTCTTTTCCCTACCAATTTCATCAATGCCCTCTGCGTTCCGAAATCTTTTTTGTTCAATTTCAGGTGTTCGGTAAGGTGATTGATACGGTGGGAAAATAATGCAATCTGGCTCTCAGGCGAACCCGTGTCATTATTAGACTTTCCGTACTTTTCGAAGATTTCTTTCTTCTTTTCTACGTCTAAATAATTACTCATTTCTTAAACAATTAATAATCAATTCATTTAATAAGGATGCAAAAATACTATTTTTTTTTTAATACAGCAATTTAATAATCAGCTTTCTACAACAATCTTTCGGAAACTATGGTAGATGAACAATATTAGTCCCAGGCTAAAAAGAATAATTGCAGGGTAAAACAACCAGCTCACATAGGCTTTAGCGACCTCAAGTTTTGCTGCAGAGGGAAGAATAATACCCACTCCGAGGTAATAAAACACGTACAAAATAGATCCAAATGAAAAACAGAGGCTTGGGAGTGATTTCTGCCGTTGGGTAAGTGGGAGGCGGATAAATATCAATGCCATCACCAGACCTGTAACTCCGAAAACGACAGCATTTTCCTGCGATTTTACAAAGTACTGAAATGCATCGTTACATGTTTTCAAAGCCACCGACATATTGTTGTCGTACTTGCTTCCAAGCGCTTCAGTTGCTTTATCGCGCAGACTGCGCATAATCATTTCCTTATTCATTTCGAGTAAAGCGCCCAAAACAACTGCATAAACTAAAAGGATTAACGAAAACATGATGCTTATTTTCAGCATCCTGAGTTTGGTGATAGTTCGCTGTTGGTCCATAAAGTCTATAAATTTATTAATGAATATACTGCCAAGTGATATGAAAAATATCCAAATCCATTGATTGTACCTTTACAAACGGGTGAAATCAGCGATGTTGCCCTAAACAGCTCCCGCGCAGAGGTATTAGTAATATGCAACTCCACAACCGGTATATTAATTGCAGCAACAGCGTCACGAATGCTTACCGATGTATGTGTGAAGGCACCCGCATTGATGGCAACTCCGTGGTAATTATTGCTGGCATGTTGCAAGACATCAACTATTTCAGTTTCCGAATTTGATTGAATTTCATCGATTGTAAAACCGATAAAAGTTTGACGCAAGTCTGTGATAATATCTGCAAGGCTTTTCTCGCCATACAGTTCGGTCTCTCTTATTCCCAATAAATTAAGGTTTGGACCGTTTATTATCAGAAGTTTTTTCATGTGGACAAATATAATTTAATTTATTAATTTGGCGTTGAAATGAACTGGGATATTTACATAAAACAGTTTCACGACTATCTTATGTTGGAGAAGTCGTTGTCGGGTAATTCAGTAGAAGCGTATATTAGCGATATCACCAAATTAAAGCAATTTGCAGGAATGCTTAACCCTCCCCGTAATGCCGATGAGATATCGGCGGGTGATTTAAAGTCGTTAATGGAATATTTGGGTTCCCTTGGCATTGCAGCACGTAGTCAGGCACGTATAGTTTCAGGAATAAAATCCTTCTACCGCTTCCTTGAGTTGGATGGTGCTGTATCAACCGACCCATCTTTGCTGCTTGGTACCCCTAAACTTGGGCTTATGTTGCCGGTAGTACTCAGCATTGATGAAATCGATGCAATTATGCATTGTATCGACCTTAGCCAACCTCTTGGCCATAGGAATAAAGCAATAATAGAAACACTCTACAGTTGCGGCCTTCGTGTAAGTGAGCTTACCGATCTGAAAATATCAAACTTGTATTTTAATGAGGATTTCATTCGGGTTACGGGCAAGGGAAGTAAAGAAAGGCTTATTCCCATCAGCTCCAGGGCAAAAGCAGAGATTAAGTATTATTTTCAGTCGTTCCGAAACCATATTTCACCTGCCAAAGGGCACGAAGATTATGCATTTTTGAATCGAAGGGGGAAAAAGCTGACACGTGTAATGATTTTCACTATAATCAAAGACCTTGTTACAAAAGCAGGCATTGAAAAAACAGTAAGTCCCCACACTTTTCGCCATTCATTTGCGACTCACCTTATTGAAGGCGGAGCTGATTTGAGAGCAGTTCAGGAAATGTTGGGCCATGAATCGATTCTAACAACCGAAATATATACACATATCGATAGAGAATATCTGCGCGAGGCCATTATTCAGTTTCATCCAAGGTCATAAGTAACACATACTGTAATCAGAAAAAATACGGGAATACAGGTCATTAAGAAGATCTGCCATACACTAAGTGGAAACAATTGTTAGCTCAAAGTTTGGCTACTCCGAAACTGACTAAAACCGGTTTGTTTATATTACTTTATTCTGTTTCCAGCGAAACTGATATCCTATTCTCAGTCCGATTTCCAGCCCCCATGGCCCTTGCTGTACAATGTCGTTACCAATTTGAATAGTTCGGTTTGTAAGGGGGAATAACACCGAAACTCCGGGTTGAATTGTAAGGTGATTCCATAGCCTGAAATTACATCCTATCGGAAAACCGAGCATCAATGTGGTAAAATGCCCGTGCTGATAATTAATTGAAGTAATCACATCGTCGTGTACTACCATTAAAAGTAAACCCAAGCTAAAATACTTGAGTTCCGGATTAAAATAATATTCAAGGCGGTAGCCTCCGGCAGTAAGATTATCGTACGAAAACGATTCTTCGGTTAAGTGCCGGCTGTTTATATTTATATTTACGAATACCAGAGAATGTTTGAAATGCTTCTTTCCTGCCCAGGCGCTTAAGTTCACACTATACCACCTTCCTATACGAGGCGCCATTGCATCATACTCCAGCCCATAATTCATATCACTGAAAAACGATTGTTGTCCGTAGGAAATCCCTGAAATCAGAATAAAAGCAAATACTAAAATTCTGTAGCGAAGCAGTTTTAAACCAGAGTATCTCTTTTCATGTGAAATTGTATTCGGAGTTAAACGCATGGCGCAAAATCAACTATTCGCTAAAATTAAATCTGCTACTAAATTATAGATTACTCCGACAAAAGTAATGATTATTACGTAACCTTATTATCAATTACGTGCAATCTATCAATTTTCAGATGCAATAAAACATTTTCATCTAATAGAGCACTATCTGATTAGGCGTACCATACCTGACACTTCATGTTTTATTCCGATTATATCTCTGAATTCGGCATACCAATAGTACAAGCCCATAGGCAGATATTTATCACCGGCAACCCTTGAACCTCTGGTACCGTCCCAACTATCAGAAGTACAGGCATTACACGAAACATCGGTTCTGTACTCATCGGTTTCGAAAACTCTTTCACCCCAGCGATCATAAACTGTCATGTTAAAAGAGTAAGGGTCAATCATAGTTCCGCATAACCTGAAACAATCGTTAATACCATCACCATTGGGTGTGAAGGCTTCGGGAGCATAAATGGTAACTTCTCCAATAATATTTACGGTGCGGTACACTGTATCGGCACATCCATGTATATTTTCAACAACGAGTTGCACCTGAAATTCGCCTGTTTCAGAATAAAAATGTTGTGGGTTATGGATATATACTGTTGAGTCACCATCGCCATAGAACCAGAATAGGTAGGTGGCGTCCTCACTCAGATTTGTAAATGAAATAAGAGGATTTAGTATCGTTGTTTCTTCGGGCGTAGCAATAAAGTTTGCTTCGGGTTTATTAAAGATTTCAACAGCATCGCTAATTACAACACTGGTTTTGCAATTGAATTCATTTGTAATAGTTAAGCTTACTGAATAAATTCCTGGGTCCTGATAAATATGATATGGGTTTTGAATATCAGCAAAATTCCCATCGCCAAAATTCCAGGAATATGTATTTCCGTCATTCTCATGGGTCTCGGTAAATATAAACATATCTCCCTCGCATCCTGAAATTTTATCAACGATAAATTCATTCTCAGGAGCCGGCATCACATATATGGTAACTGAATCGGTAACTGTGGGAGATTCGCAATCATCGGACAATGTAAAATAATAGGTCGTTGTTTCCTCAGGAAAAACTTTGTAAGGAGAAGGAACTGTAATACCGTTCTGAAGCGTTAAGGTGTAAGGACCTCCGTTACCTCCGGTTGCATGAAGCGTAATAATTACTGAGTCTCCTGCACAAATAGAGTCGGTGTTAGCAATGATGCTTTCGATTGAAAGATCGGGTAACACAGTGACCATAACACTTTCAGCTGCCGTACATCCATTTTCATCAGTCACTGTGAGTGCATATGTCGTTGTTGCTTCCGGTGTAGCATGAAACAAATGTGTATGGTATTCGGAACCGTCGGAGCCTTGCCAGAGGAATTGCGTATATCCGTTACCTCCTGCCGATTGTGCACTCACAGTTGCTTCACCTCCGTGGCATATAACCTGATCAGGTATTGCCTGAACAACAAGTAACGGCGGAGAGGTAATCGTAGTGGTTGCTTCCACCCTGCAGTTGTGTGCATCTATAACCGTAACGACATATGAGCCAGCACCATTTACCATAACATTGGTATTGGAGAAATCAGGCCATAAGTAAGTATATGGTAAGGTTCCACCAGAAACATGCACTACTGCCTGCCCGTCGTTGCTGTTAAAGCAGTTTGCAGGGCTGCTGGTCGTGTAGGCTTCCAACTGCTCGGGTTCGGTTATTACGAAATGAGTATGCACATTGCAGCCTATTTCGTCAGTAACAGTAAGCACATACAAACCAGCGCACAAATTGTTGTAGATGTGGTTTGCTGAAGCCCACGAATATGAAAATGGTGGTATCCCTCCCAAAACAGTAATTTCAGCATGGCCATCGCAAACTCCGTTACAGCTTACATTTTGGAATGCCAGTTCATAGCTCATTGTTGGGCTAACTGTAATGGCTATTGTATTGGTTGGAGTCTGGCAATTATGTCCATCGGTGATATACACCTGATACGTTACATCCTGATGTGGTGTTATTTCAAAGGACGGAGGGCCATTAGAAAACCCGCTTCCCGTATTCCAGTGATACGTATAGGGTTGCACCCCCCCAATTTGCTGGGCAGATATTTGAATACTGGTATTTTCGCAGATGGCTAGGCTTGGAGAAGTCGCAATTTGCAGCAATCCGGGCTGCGTAATATGGAATTGTTCAAACAAAGAGCAGTTGTTACTATCGTAAATGGTAACGGTATATATTCCGGC
Source organism: Bacteroidales bacterium (assembly GCA_017994175.1). Taxonomy (GTDB): domain Bacteria; phylum Bacteroidota; class Bacteroidia; order Bacteroidales; family ML635J-15; genus JAGOEF01. The sequence goes on from JAGOLH010000021.1 coordinate 33,148, forward strand.
AGCCAAATCGTTGTGCGTTGCACCATTGAACATATCGCTCCAAATATATGTGTAAGGAGGCGTACCCCCGTTGGCAGTAACAGTTGCCCATCCTGTATGATTTCCAAAGCAGTCAACATTCTGATATGCGGTATCAAAAGTCATTTGGGTGGGTTCATTTATTGTAAATTGCTGAGTGAATGAACAGCCGTTTACATCATCCACTGTAATAATATACTGTCCGGCACAAAGGTGGTTCATTATGTTTGTTGAACTCCCCCAGTGATATTCATAAGGTGGTGTGCCACCGGTTACATCAACCTGAGCATATCCGTTACATGAATGATAGCAAGGGTCGTCGCTGTAAGTGAATTCATAATCTAATATCGGGGGCACATAAACCGAAATCACCGTATCGACAGTTACATTAAGTTCGGTTATGGCAAGACTGACATTGTGCAAACCATGATAATCCCATACCACCTGATATGGTCCCCAGCCGGTACCACTAAGAACTGTAGCTCCATCGAAATCCCAGTTATAGGTAGCCCAGTCGAAGCCATTGCCTGTATATGTTATAACGGCTGTGTCGCCAAAACACAAAACCGGTGTAATATAGAAGTCGGTTGTCGGAATATGAAAATATGTAATGGCAATATCGTCGGAGCTAACACAATTGGGGGCAAGGCTTGTTTCCGTCCAGGTGTAGGTGTAGGTGCCAAATTCCGAAACGGTACCGATAGTGTGGGGGTTCGTTGGAGAGCCAATCGTAACAGTACCGGGCCCACTTCCCGTAACGTAACTCCAAATACCCGTATTCCCTGAAGGCATATCAGCATCGAGAGGTGCCGTGAATCCGGTTATTTCAAAATCGGGACCCAGGTCAACAATCGGAGGGTTAATCACCTGCACGGTAGTGCTGGCATACATGGTATCGCAGGGGTAAATAATAGTGGCTGTGTAAGTCTGCGTTGCAGTTGGCTGTACTGTTATTGAAGAAACATCGGAAGCACCCGTGCTCCATATGATTTGAACTTCGCTGTTGACTCCCGACATGTTCAGTGTTAGGTCAATGGTAGCTTGATCGCCAACACAGATTGGTCCATTATTGGTTAAAGATGGAGTAATGGCAAACTGATCATCGATATAAATTGTGGTGGTTGAGCTGCTTGTGCTGCAAGGGCAACCATTCATAAATGTAAAAGTAATCGTTTCGGTACCTTCGGCAACGCCATCGAAAAGTGCATCAATATAATAAGTATAGGTTTGTTGTCCGGCAGGAATTTCGAGATTTGTGGGAATAGCTGTATAGTCGACACCTTGTGTGGCCGTTCCACCAATTGTTAACACAATCGGGACAGGCTCATTGATGTTGGTGTTTTCGGTACGTGTGAATACGAGATAATTGCTACAGCCTTCATAAAAATGCAATGCAGAACCCCATGCATTGAAGGCCTGCATAGTATAGCTTTCGCCTGAAGTGAAACTTCCTGCTTTAAGAAATACGGCAGAGTCGTATGAACTATCTCCACAATCGCCTACTGCCAGTTTTATGTGATAATTGGCGCATTGCACCACATCAGCCTGTGCAGTCAGGGTTACAGTATATCCATCATATTCAATATAAGAGCTGCCATTAACATAATACTGTGAGTTCGTGTTCAGGTTAACATTGTCGATGGTTACAGGAATGCTGGTATTAGGAATCAATGCTATATTCACGTTGTTATAGTTACCTCCGCTGGGATTGGGTCCAGATAAGAAAAAAGCAAATACGTCGTTAAAACCTAAACCCACCCATTCCATATATTCCTCCGAACCAAATACATACTGAAATTCAAGCTGGTCAGAAGCCGGGACAAAGTCGAACTGAAGCACGGTAGCATCATTGATTGTGTATCCCGGCATCAGGGTTTGTAGTTGAGGGTCGGAACCACTATTGGTAATGGTAGAAGTGCTTCCTGATGAATTGGGTCCGGGAGCATCAAGCACACTACCTGTACTCATAACAATTCCTTCGGCAAAATCCAGTCCGGGTGTGGCATTAGAGAAGTATCCAATACTGGTAGCTCCACCCTGAAAAGTAACATTCGATGCTTGCAGACATCCGGTAACAAGAACATCGGTAACCAATTGCGAAACAGTATAAGTTGTTGTGTTCACCGTCATAAGTTTCGGCTCTCCCGGTGGGTCTGAAACGAGTAGGGCACATAAGCCAACCTGCTGAGGTATAACATCATCGAGTACCCAAAGACGCACAATAACATCCAATCCTTCGGGGTTTTCGGCGGTAGTCATAATAAGCGATGCTTCGCTGCTGTCAAAAATATCACATCTCAATTCATGATACTGCTCTCCATCGACCAGATACAAAGCCATCCCGAACCTTGTTTGATTGTCAAACCGCGCAATTACCTGAACTGCACTTTGATAAGACTGAAGAAAACGTGCATAGTAATTTCTATTAGTATAATCTCTGCTACATTCAGGTACACCTAGTTCGGTGCTTTCCCCCTGCACTAATGCAAATGTCGAGTAATGAATTTCCTGATTCAATAGCAACAAGTCCGGGTCGTGATAATCCGAACTTAATGTTTGGCTCTGCACAGTTTGTAAAAAGGAAAGCAAAAGGATTGCAAGTATAAATGATATCCTCATAATATTACTTTTTTGAATTGACGTTTTTTTCAACAATTCGTTGCTTTTTTCTGTAAATATAGTAATAAAAATTATTCTACTGCAATCCAATGATATGAATGGGGTTTCATTAACAAGGTTTTTTTCGAAATAGCCAGGGTATTGCCCAATAAATCATATTTACTATTTACTCTTAATGGCAGTTCAACTTTCACATCATTTCCGGATATGTTATTAATTATCAATATCTTATTATTACCAATTGTTCTCCAGTAGGAAAGTATCTTGCACTCAAAATTCAGCATTTCGATTGAGGCTGTTCCGAAAATGCCTATTTTCTGCCGTACAGAAAGCATATTGCTGATACCATGGAATAGTACATTTTCTATGGAACCTTCACGGGCAATTTCAGTAAGGGTTTTCTCCCATTCTACATAACCGCGGACCATGTTTCGTGAATCAGCATATCCGGTTTCAGTCTTTTTCTTTAAATAATATGCTAAATCGTTTGATTTTCCAAACTCATCGCCATAATATATCAGAGGTGTCCCCTGCAAGCTGAACATAATTGAATAAAGCAGCAACACCTTATTTGGATCATGGTCCATCAGCTCCGATAGTCTCGCCGAAATACCCTGCCCCAACCGGAAGTCCCATTCATTTTTTTTGCAATAGAACTTATGCAAAAACTCTCTGTCATCTTCGTTAACATACACCTTTTCGAGGCTCAACTCATCGTGAAGTCTAAGAAATAAAAACCATTGGCACGATTCGGGCAAAGCAGGTGTATTTTCGGGTTTCAGTACATTAATTACCGGTTCACTGCTTTGCATCGCTATTGCTTTAAAAATCTGAGGCATAAGGGGGAAATGGTAGCCTGCATGGCATTCATCTCCATCACCCATATATTTAACCACTTCCTTTGGAGGTTGACAGGCTTCTGCCAGAAGCAGTGTTTCAGGGGCAACCATATCAATTATTGCCCTAAAAAGTTTTATAATGAGATGCGTTTCCGGAAGGTTTTCGCAATCGGTACCCTCTGTTTTCCACAAGTAAGGAATGGCATCGAGCCTGAACCCATCTACACCTTTTTTCAGCCAGAATAAGAAAATTTTAACCATTTCAATGAAAACACGTGGGTTTTTGTAATTCAAATCGGGCTGAAATTCAAAAAATCTGTGGAAATAATACTCCTCCCCTGCTTTTTCCCAATTACAGGGACACATCCCTTCAAAAATTAAACGACATTCCTTATACAATTCCGTATCCTTATTCCAAATATAGTAATCATGGTAGCGACTTTGCGTTGAAGACAAAGCATCCTGAAACCATGGATGGGTATTTGATGTGTGGTTTATTGCTATATCGAATATAACATTGATACCCGAAGAGTGCGCGGCATCCAGAAAATCATCAAATTCATTTTGGTTTTCAGGAGCAGTGAGCAGATCCCCCCGGATAGCATTGTAATTTCTCACATCGAAGCCTGCATCTTTCATTGGTGAGTCGAGAACCGGTAAAAGCCAGAGGCAGTTTACACCTAATTTTTGCAGATAGGGTAGCTTCGAAATGAGTGTTTTGAAGTCACCAGCAAACAAATCGACATACAATGCATACACAACTGCTTCGCGGTACCAATATTTGGGCTTTTTATAAGGATTGTTTCTGTTATACTCTGAATACAACCAGAGTAAACCTATCATTTCGTTATATGAGCAATCGCTTGCATCACCGTATAGTCTGTTCCACAGTTCTTTCATAGTGGAAAAATTATCGCTCTTGCATACAAACACTATCCAAGAATTCTAAAAATTACCCGCCAAAGTTAAAACAATAATTAGATGCTATTTTACCACTTTTATTGTCCGGGTAAACTCCCCTTTGGTTATTTTCAATAAATATACAGCAGGGGCAATATCTTTAAGAAAAAGCGTAATTGAAAATTCTCCTTTATCTGTTTTCAATTCCTTGCGATAGTAGTCTTTGCCAAATAAATCGGTTAAAGTCAAAGTAATTTCTCCTTCAGGCAGGTTCCATGCAGTCACACTCAGCTCATCGTTGAACGGGTTGGGATATGCGATGACAACCGGATTGGCTGAGCCGTTCGCATAACAGTTAGCTATTACAATATTTGAGTATTTCGAACTCCCGTCAAAATCGGTCTGTTTCAAACGATAATAGAAAGTTCCGCTAACATATCGCTCATCCAAAAAATGGTATTCAATCAAATCAACACTATTTCCTGCACCTTGAATTTCGGCTATTTGAATGAAGTCAACCGCATTTTCTGACTTTTCCAGAGTAAAATAGTCGTTGTTAGTCTCTGATGCTGTCTGCCACGTAATAAGGATTCCATCATCGCCACACCTTGCGCCGAATTGGGTCAACTCAACCGGCAACTTATTTACTCCACGCTTACTGCCGAAGCTTACAGGACTATAACTTGAGAAGTTGATGTTTGAAGTTATACTTCCCCAGCTTAAGTCTCCCGATGTGGTTCCACCCTTATATTCCCAACATGTGCCATTGAAGTGGGCAACCGCTAAATCAGTAAGGTCGGTTATCCCGCTTCGTGTTGCATCAGTCCAGTATAAAGTAACTGCCGGTGTTGCTGATGTGGTAGTCAAATCCCAGTGCTCAACGCTACTGGTGTATTTCATCTGACTTTCGTCGCACATATATGCTGCCGACCAGTTTATAGGGCCTTTTGAAAAATCGTAGAGTGCTGTAATTGTGGAATTAGAAGCAGGTGCAGCAATACCAACAGGAGCATAAACAGGAACTATAGCTGCCTCAATAATTGCCGTATCGCCAACCGGAAATGTAAAAGCAGAAGTACCTGTTTTAGTAACAATTTCATTAACAAATGAGTTGTCGGAGCCACCTGATGTTGACCCGGTGTTACCAAATGTTAGAGAACCTGTACCAGAATAGAATACAATACCGTTGGTAAACGTTCCAACTCCGTTAATAGTCATAGGCTCGCTGATATTAACATCATTAATACCAGTTGTCGAATTGCTGAAAATAACATTATTAAAAGCGCTACTGCCTGATTGAATCTCTTGTGCTGAAGTACCGGCAAAGTCAACAGTTCCGGTACCTGCAGTATAAGTACCGTTATTTATCCAGTCTCCAGATAGCGAGAGCTGATACGAAGATGTATTAAGTGTTCCTCCGGCATTAATTGTAACATCATTGCAACCCGGCAAGTTACCTGTAAGAGTTGCAGTAGGATTGTTATAACCATTGATTACAATGTTGTACAAAGGAACCGCACTATTGATTTTAAAATTCTGCCCGGCCGGAGTTGAAGCATTTCCGAACTGCAAGGTGCCGCTTGAAAAGCTCTTGGTACCGGTACCATTGAGGATATTCACGTCGAGTGGTGTTGCTCCGCTACCTGCATTCTGGAAGGTAATGAGAGGATTACCTGTGATAGAAATATTTGCAGTTGCCACCATATTAAAAGCACCATAGGTGGATGATGTATTGCCAACAGTGCATAAATTCAGAGTGCCACCACTGATGATGGCTTCGGTATTGGCAGCAGTAAACATGAGCCTTGCTGCAATATTCATGGTTCCCGACTCGATGTAGAACTTAGAACTTGATCTGTTTTCGAATGAATTTCCGGCAACAGTGCCGATGTTAACCGTACCCGATGTAAGTTTAAAATATCCATTATTTACCATAGTAGCCCCACCCCCATTCAGTGTTCCTCCGTTAATTTCAATTCCGGCTGCTGAGCCAATGGTTTGCGAGGCATTCGGAAGATTCAGAACGCCGGAAGAGTTAATTTTTAATAATCCATTTGTCATGGTTAAGGCAGACGTTGAAGTGTTAGTCAATGTCATCGGAGTGTTTACCTCTACCATGGCAGCAAGTCCGGTTCCTTTGTTTAATGTTACTTTATGAAACGTATTTGAAGAACTGCCTCCAATCACTGCCGAAGAACTTCCATCGAAGGTTACCGTACCCACACTTCCTGAGGTGAAAGTTCCGTTATTCGTCCAGTTACCTGCTAATGTCATCGAAAACGATGAGCCGTCGCTAAAGGATTTTCCATTATTAATCGTGAGATTACCGTTCACATCAATATCGCTTCCCAATGCAGCTGCATCGGCAATAATTAAATGATTAAACGATTTTGTTCCCGCCCCCGTGGTAGTTATCGTAGAATTGGTTCCGTCAAAAGTAATAGTGCTGCTATTGCAGGTAAAATTACCGCCGGTTTGCGACCAGTTTCCAGCAATTGTTGCCGATAAAGAGCCTGATAATGAAAGTGTACCCGATGTAATAGAGAGATTACCATCTACGTCAAGATTATTGGTAGAAATGGTGGCAGTACCGCTGGTTTTCGTAACAGTCAGGTTGTAGAAAGCCTTCCCTGCTCCAACTCCACCTGTATTTATGGTAGCCCCTGTGCCACCTAGCAACACCGTACTTGTTGCCGGCGTAAATGTACCATTGTTGGTCCAGTTTCCATTAACCTGGATTGTCGGACTACCGGTGGCTGTCAATGTCCCGTCGTTGGTCATGTAACCATTTACAATCAGCTTATTAGCCCCTGTAACAGTAAGCCCGCCATTTGATTCGATAATCAGGTTTCCGCAATTAAAGTCGGACGACACGGTAACAGTCGGCAAATTTTCAAGTACACAGGTATTGTAAGCCCTGATATAAACATTTGCATTGGTGGTATTGGGAGCACTTGCCGGAATAGCAAAGCTGCTTCCATTGTATTGTATCCAGTTGCTTGCAGTCGACCAATTTGCTGTTCCTGTCTGACCTGTCCAAACATACGCATTTGTAGGTAATGTGGTTGGACTTGTGGCCAAATTGGCTGGATATCCCGTTACAACCTCATCAGCGCCCATGTCAGGATAAGATGCATCGCGTGCGTCCGAATCGTAATCGCTTGTATAAGTGGCTATTACTTTCCCTTTACCATCAATACGGCAGTTATCGTCGTTGTCGAGATGCAGAAAAGTAGCATCAGCACCCGTTGTACTTACAAATACTGCATCGTTGCTCACAGAAGCCTGATCACGGGTACTCATCCTCGTTATAAACGCATCGATTGTCTGATCCGAATTTGTACCATCATAAAAAATCAATCGGCTGGACCCCGGGGTTCCAGCATAATATGAATTATTATCGGATGAAGTTGAATAGTTGGTAAGTGTGGTTGAAGACCTCCTGTACGCGACTGCTTTCCCTGATCCTTTTGGAGTAGACTCGTTCACAATCAAATTGTTAATCATTTCAAGCTGTGCCGTAGTAGCTGTTGACGATGTTGTGTGATATACCCCGGTTGTACTGAAATTGGTTCCCGAAGAACTGGCATTAAGATTAACTGTATTATAATATAACTTTGTTGAAGAGGTTGCCCCCGTGTTAATTACATTAATGCCCCTGACCACATCGTTCGTTGAGTTTGCTGAAGGTGCTTTAATATCACCAATCAGATTGTTATAAATGGTGTTTGCCATCGAAGCCGTTGAACCTGATACATTTATCCCGTTCACTGTTCCGGTGGTAATACTACTGCTGGAACTTGAAATATCAAAAATTTTATTCCTGTACACTTGATTGGCAGTTCCCGCTGTGATACTTATTCCTGCTACATATCCGGTTGTTATTGCATTCCCCTGAATAGCATTAATTGTATTATCGTAGGCTTGCACTGCAGTTCCGTTTGATATTAGCATACCAACATTATACCCTGTTGTAAGTTCGCTTGCTGTAATATTGCTTACGGCATTTTCGTAAATATTGCAGGCAGCTGATACGGATATTCCTCTTACACTGTTAGTTTTGGTGGAGGAGTTCAGGTTATTTACAGTGTTATTGGATATAGTACCCGATGCAGAGGCATTTGAACTTACCAAACCTATCATAGTTGCATTTGCTGTACTATTGAGATTTTCCACTGTATTCAACGACATGTCAAATGCAGTTGAATTTCCCGATTTATATATTCCATAATTTACAGCTGATGCAGTAGTGCCATAGGCAATGCAGTTTTTAACAGTATTTCCGTTCATCTGACACGATCCAGTTGCGGTATTATAAATTCCATAAATTGCAATAATACCGGTAGTGGTTGATGGTGTTCCCACCGCAATTGAATTAGACGTTGCACTACCAATATTGTTATTATTTATTTCACGAATCCCCGCTGTACCAGTAGACGAGATCCCATAAAACCTATAGGCGTATTCCGGGATTGAGTTTCCAACCTGAATTGAGCTTATGGTATTGTTGTAAATTCTAACCGTTCCAGTATTATTATATACGTACATTCCATAGGTTGAGGAATATCCTGTAACAATTGTAATCGTTGGAACGGAAGTATATCCCACACCATTATTGGTAATGGTATAACCAGTAAGCACCCCTGAAGTCAATACAGCAGTTGCAGCAGCACCTGTTGAAGAACCACTGGTCGAAAAAGTGAATGTTGGCAAAATAGCATAACCGTCACCACCGTTGGTAATATTTATACTTACCACTTTAAGTGTTGCATTGGCATATACAGCACCGCTGCCATCACCCGAAATAGTAACCGTCGGCCTTGAAGTATAACCACTGCCCGGGTTGGTAATAGTGATTGAAGTTACTGCCCCACCAACGATATTCGCTGTTGCTGTAGCAGGATCGGTAGGAGAACCTCCACCGGAGAAGCTTACAGTTGCATAGGTGTATCCACTGCCTCCGCTTGTCCGAGTGCTTCCGTACACTCCCATCACAGCAGTTGCTGCCGCCGGCGAGAAACTGCCATACGGGTTAGGAGTAACAACTGTGATTGATCCTGTACCGGATGATTCGCCAATAAGGTTAGCTGTGGAAGTTCCGATATCGGCACTTCCTGAACCATTTACACGAATGCCGGTCCATGGTCCTGCGCTGGTGCTGGAATAACTAAAATTCTTGATGGTGTTGTTTTGAATCGATGAGACTGGACTTGCACCAAATGAGTTCAGCTGGATTGCATAAAATGCAGTAGAAGCATTCCCGCTGCAAGTCCATGGTGAGCCCGCACACATCGGGGCACTTCCCCCAATATAATTATCGGTGATAATGAAATTCGTGCCGGTAGCCACCGTAGCTGAAACATTAATTACATAGTGCGATATTGTAGCTGTAGGTGTATATTCAGCTGTCTGATAAAAGCTATTTCCAGAAATAGTAAACGCTGCAGAATAATTACCCACATAAATACAATATGAACTTGCATCCAGTCTGAAAAAGTTGTAAAAATTGTTATTGGAGATAACATTACCACTGTTATCATAACCTGATGATCCGGTTGAATGAATTAAATACGTAGGCCTGTTTGTGCCATTGCTCGTAATACTATTGTAACTTATTGTATTCCCATCGTTGCCATTACCGGCTGAAGCAGTTGAAAACAAAACGGCTCCCCCTGTTGACCTGGCAGCGCTTTTAAGAGTACAGTTCGTTATTGTATTGTTTTCTGCAGAATTGATTAAGCGTATTGTAGAGGTTCCTGATGTAGTAGAAGTACTCGTATTTACTAATGTCAGTGAATTCCCTCCAGTATTAAGTCCGTCAATAGTAACATTATCTGCCCCGTTTAAATCAATTAACGGGTTTCCGGCACGTGAACCTGAGATTTGTTTGGCAGCACCTCCTGAAGGCTGAATTGTAACCGAAGTATATTCAGGATTTCCCCCGGTAACGCTTGCATTCAAAGTAGCTGTTGTATTACTGGTAACATCACATGCCACATTTATTGTTATAACTCCCTTATGAGTTCCCGCATTAATTGCAGTAAAAGCGGTGGTTAATGTTGCATAACCTCCGCTGGCTGTTCCTACAGTAGCACTAACAATAACATTGCCAATCGTAATATTGGCTTCTGTTCCGGATGCATCGCATCCTAGCCCATTGCTTACATACAGGCGATAGGGATGAATTCCTTCGGCACTGGTGCTTGCGCCAATAGTCATTGTTTGTGAAGTCGGATTTGTATAAGTTACACCGGCAGGTGTTCCGGTAACCACATTCGCCCAGCTTGCACCATTATAGTATTGCCATTGGTAACTTAAGGAACCAGTTCCACCGGAAACAGTAGCTGTAGCGGTAGTAGAGCTTCCCGAACATATCTGAGAACTGCCATAAGCAGTTGTGCCTACCGCAGGATCAGAAACCACCTGAACGCTGGCACTTGTGCTGTTTATGGGGGATGTACATCCAATCCCTGTAGTTGTTGCCGATAATCGATAATAGTAGGTGCCATTTGCAGTAATATCTCCAACAGTCATCGATGTAGCAGTCGGGTTAGTGTAGTTTGCCCCAGTAGGTGTACCTGTAGCAACATTACTCCAAGCGGAATTATTTGGTGAATACTGCCATTGATAAGAGAATGTTCCCGTTCCGTTTGACAATGAACTACTATAAACGCTGGAGCCCCCCTGACAGATTATTGAATTGGTGCGGGAAGCAGCCGTTAGGCTGGGATCAGAGACTACCTGAACACTTGCACCTAGGCTGTAAATAGGACTAGTACAACCGTTGCCGGTGGTAGTAGCAGAAAGTCTATAATAATAGGTAGAAGCTGCTGTTATGCCACTCACCGTCATACTTGTTGTAGTTGGGTTTGTATAAGCAGCACCGGTAGGTGTACCGGTAGCCACATTACTCCATGAGGAATTATCCGGTGAATACTGCCATTGATAACTAAATGTACCGGTTCCGTTTGACAATGAACTACTATACACACTCGAGCCACCGGCACAAATCAGTGAATTGGTTCTTGTAGCTGCTGAAAGCGTCGGATCAGAAACCACTGTAATACTTCCGGATGCACAGGAGGTCATATTTGTGCAAATGCTACTGCCAACCCTACGAACGTAGTACGTAGTAGTTGAAGTTGGAGAAACACTAATGGAACTTGCAGAGGAAGTGCCTTCAAGAGGCCTATTCGATAGCGCAATATAATCGATATCCATAGTTACTCCCGATGCAGTGGCCCAATCATAACGCCATCCTACAATGTTTCCTCCCGTAAAATAGTCTGGGTCTGTCCCCATATCAACACTCAAAACATGCCATTGATTATCGCTGATAAGAGAGCCGTAACCGGTTTCTCCCCCAACAGCATAATTATGATCAGTATTATAGAAGAAAATTTCAACACCATTTGCAGTACCTGCTGTAACCCGATACCTTATGTGAATATACCGGTATGTATTTGGATCGAACGAGCCAAGAGCTCCCATAAAAATCATCGGGTCAATACCGGTAGAAGTAACAT
>JAGOLH010000091.1 GCA_017994175.1 Bacteroidales bacterium
ACCGAATCGTTGATTTCAAAAAGCATTTTTGGAACCCCTCTCAAGAACTAATATAGAACTTATTTGTTATAATTTTAGAAACAAGTTACGGTATGATTGTAAGTATTGAAAAAATCAGGGAAGAGTTGTCAAAGTTGCAACACCCAGGAAAAAACACTGACATTGTTAACCTAGGTATGGTGCAACGGATTGTGGTAAAAGAGCAAAAAATCGAAATCGGACTCGTTTTCGATAAAGCTACTGACCCATTTATGGGTTCCATTGAGAGAAACTGTAAAGAAGTAGTTGCAGCATTGGCTGGCGATACCTTTACCATTACGGTTGGTAGTTCTGTGAAGAAGCCAGTTGCACCCAAGAAAAAGAAGCTAACCGAAGGCCTTGAAGTTAATAATATAATTGCTGTTGCTTCAGGAAAGGGAGGCGTTGGCAAATCGACAATTGCTGCTAATCTTGCTGTGGCTCTCAGTATTGATGGTTATAAAGTTGGCTTACTTGATGCTGATATTTTCGGACCCAGTATTCCCAAACTTTTTGGGTTGGAAGCTTATTCGCCATCAGTTGAAAAAATCGATGGCAGAGATATGATTATTCCGGCTGAGAAGTTCGGGATAAAAATTTTATCGATAGGTTTTTTTGTAGATGCCGATAATGCATTGATTTGGAGAGGACCTATGGCTTCGGGAGCTTTGAAACAATTAATTACCGACACGGCATGGGGAGAACTTGATTTTCTGATAATAGATACCCCTCCGGGAACAAGTGATATTCATCTTACTCTTGTTCAGACAATTGCAGTAACCGGTGTTGTTATTGTTAGTACACCTCAGCAAGTTGCACTTGCCGATGCCCGAAAAGGTATTAGTATGTTTCGCTCTGAAGGAATAAATGTTCCAGTGCTCGGGTTGGTAGAAAATATGAGCTGGTTTACACCGGCAGAATTGCCCGAAAACAAGTATTATATCTTTGGTAAAGAGGGGGTTAAAAAACTTGCAGAGGAACAAAACATACCGCTGTTGGCACAAATACCGCTGATTCAATCGATATGTGAAGGCGGCGATCAGGGTAGGCCCGACCATGCTCTGGGACACGATGCTCTTGCCGAAGCAATCAGAAATATGGCCAGCGAAACTGTTTCGCAGCTACAGAAACGTAATGCAAATTTGCCCCCAACCCAAATTGTTGAAATAAACTCAAAATAATAAAATTATGGAAGAAGTAAAAAAGAGGATTCAGAAATCAATTGATGAAATCAGACCATACCTGAGGGCCGACGGAGGTGATATTAGCTTTGTGGACTTTACAGAGGATGGTATTGTTAAAGTAAAACTACTTGGAGCTTGCGGAGCATGTCCTTATAGTATTCAGACCCTTAAGCTGGGTGTTGAAGCCAAATTGATAGAAGATGTTCCTGAAGTAAAAGAAGTTGTTGCAGTATAGGATACTGTTCAAATTCTTAATGCCGAACGAATCGATGGCTATTCTATTTTTTTAATCCTCATACAATCGAGGATTATCATCGGGATATCTGTGTTGTCGAGGTATGTCCCAAACAATTCACTGCCCGTTCCAATTGCAAATACAGGAACGGAAATACCCGTATGATAATACGACGTAAAACCTATACCGGATCTTTTGTTTATTATTTGCGCTGCTGCAGCTGCAACGGGCTGATTACCACCATATAACATTCGTTCCGATTCAACATCAAGCGAAAACAAACCACAGGCATATTCATACGCGTAATTCAATTCAAATATTTCAGCATCAGAAAGGATGAATCCATCTGCGAAAAACTCCTGTAAAAGTAAGTTTTGCACCTCGGTGAATGAGGCAGTGTTCTTAATTAATGTATCTAACATAGGGGCGACAAAAGAAGCTGAATTCTTTTGTTCATCAATCCTTGCAAAATCGGTTTCGTATTCGAATTCGCTCCTGCCAAGTGATAATCCACCGGTTTCATGGTCGGCGGTTACAACAATAAGTGTTTCATCCGGGTGTTTTCGGTAGAAGTCGAGAGCCACACCAATAGACTTGTCAAAATCTAACACTTCCTGTACAATAGCAGCAGCGTCTTTATAATGTGCGGCCCAGTCGATAAGACCCCCTTCAACCATAATAAAAAATCCCTGGTCATTGGTTAATGTTTGAATACCCGCTTCAACAAGATTACTCAGGTTATAGCCACCATATTCATCACGATCTATTGCCAATGGCATTTCCGATTCCAGCAGGCTGACAGGATTCAGTAAAATAGTTTTACTCTTCGAAAAGAAGTGCTTTGTGTCAACCGAATCACGGATAATGGTATATCCCTGGCGGGTTGCCAAATCATATAAGTCCGCACCAAGTCCGTCACGACCTTTATTGAAATAAAAGCCTCCACCTGCAAAAAAATCGAAGTTAGATTCGCACAGTTGTTCTCCTATACTGTAATAATCAGACCTTTTATCGGAATGTGCATAAAAAGCCGCGGGGGTTGCGTGGTTAATACTTACGGTTGTGATTAATCCAACCCTACACCCTGCATTTTTAATTGAGTAAGTAATACTGGAGAGGTTTTTTGTTTTATCTGCAGTTTTTCCAATAATCCCAAATCCGGTTTTCGAACCTGTCGACAAGGCTGTCCCCGAAGCTGCACTGCATGTTGTTTGTTTGTTGCTGCACGATGTATTGCACAAGCCTACGACCGGAAATTCGGTCATGCACAAAGCACCCATACCGATTTCGCCCGACTTGTTTGCCAAGTAAGCTTGGGTTAGCGAAATGTGCGCAAGCCCCATGCCGTCTCCAATGAATAAGAATACATATTTGGCAGTTTTTTTATTCTGTGAATTCTGTTGAGCCGTGGCAGGAAAAGCGATGCTTCCCAGAAAAATGGCAAATAGTACAAATACTTTTAATTTCATAAAGGATAAATTGAGATAATTCCAATGCAAAAATAGCAGGATTTGTCCGAAGAGTATTACATTTGGGAAATCTTAACAATAAAAAATATTTTGTGTCTTATGGAACATAAACTGTACATATACAATACTTTGACACGGGAGAAAGAGTTGTTCATTCCTATTAGCGAACCTTATGTGGGTATGTACGTTTGCGGGCCAACTGTGTATGGCGATGCGCATCTCGGACATGCCAGACCAGCCATAAACTTTGATCTGTTGTTTCGCTATCTGCGGTATTTGGGCTATAAAGTGCGGTATGTACGAAACATTACCGATGTGGGGCACTTAGAAAATGATGCCGATGAGGGAGAGGATAAAATTGCAAAGAAAGCACGGCTCGAAGCCCTTGAACCCATGGAAATAGTGCAGTACTACACCGACAGGTATCATAGGAATATGGACGCTCTGAATGTACTTCGGCCAAGCATTGAACCACGCGCTTCCGGACATATAATTGAACAAATTGCTTTAACACAACGAATTCTTGATAGTGGCTATGCTTATGTGTCGAATGGTTCTGTGTATTTTGACGTAGAGAAATACAATGCAACTTATAATTATGGAAAACTCTCGGGCAGGGTTCTTGAAGAATTATACAGTACAACACGTGATCTTGAGGGGCAGAGCGAAAAAAGAAAAAGCTACGATTTTGCTTTGTGGAAAAAAGCTTCGCCAGAACATATAATGCACTGGCCTTCTCCATGGAGTGAGGGTTTTCCAGGTTGGCACATGGAATGCTCAGCAATGGGAATGAAGTATCTGGGAGAAGTTTTCGATATTCATGGAGGAGGCATGGATTTAATGTTCCCGCATCATGAGTGTGAGATTGCTCAGAGTGCTGCGGCTATGGGCAAGGAAACAGTAAGATATTGGATGCACAACAATATGATTACTATAAATGGGCAAAAAATGGGAAAGTCGCTGGGTAATTTTATTACCTTATTCGATATTTTTACAGGGAACAATTCCTTACTCGAACAGGCGTATAGTCCTTCAACGGTGCGATTTTTCATTCTAATGGCACACTACAGGGGGACACTCGACTTTTCGAATGAAGCCCTACAGGCTGCCGAAAAAGGATTGCTCCGACTTATGAAAGGTTTTACAGCTATCGATAAAATTAAGCCATCACAGAAAACAAGCTTTAGTATAAGCGAATTTGAGCAGAAACTACAGAATGCATTGAACGACGATTTGAATAGCCCTGTACTCATTGCTCATCTATTCGACGGATTAAAAACTGTGAATAATCTCATTGTTGGAACGGATACTATTACAGAACAGGACCTGATTGCTTACAAAAATGTTTATTCCACATTTTTGTTCGATATACTTGGACTGGAATTGCCTTTGGAAAACAATCAACAAATGCTGGGTAAGGTTGTTGATTTATTGCTAGAACTTCGTGTTGAAGCGAAAAATAACAAAAACTATGCTCTTTCCGATCAAATCAGAAACGAATTAAATAAATTAGGCATCGTTGTTCGGGACAGCAAAGACGGATTTGAATGGGAGATTTCGGGTTAGTGTGATTCGTTCACATGAAGAGGTGGCTAATAAAGCATTTTTACAATACGGGCTAAACTATTTGTCAGTTTATCAATTTCTTCCGGGCTATTATACAAACCGAACGATATGCGCGCAGTCCCACTAATATTGTAATGTTGCATCACGGTTTCGGCGCAGTGTGTTCCGGTTCTTACGGCTATACCCAGTTGATCAAGCAAAACCCCAACATCATATGGGTGAGTGTTGCTAATTAGGAAAGAAATAACTGAGCATTTATTTGAAGCATTACCGATAATTCTAAATCCATCTATGTTCCGGAGTTTATCAGTAGCATATTCGAGCAACTTTTTTTCGTGTTTAGCTATAGAGTCGATGCCGATGTCAGCAATATAATCAAGTGCCGACCCCAAAGCTGCAGCACCTACGTAATCGGGAGTTCCCGCTTCAAATTTAAAGGGACTTTCGTTGTACTCGCTTTTCGAAAACCATACGTTTTTTATCATTTCTCCACCCCCTTGATAGGGTGGTAATTTCTTGAGCCAGAATGATTTACCATACAACACTCCTATGCCCGTTGGTCCATAAACCTTATGACCCGAAAAAGCATAAAAATCGCAATCAAGGGACTGAACATCAACCGAAATATGTTGCACCGCCTGAGCTCCGTCTATAAAAACAGGGATACCTTGCCCATGAGCAATTTCAATGATTTCTTTCACGGGGTTAATCGTCCCCAGAGCGTTGGAAACATGGGTTAGTGCAATAATGCGGGTTTTGGAATTGATTAGTTCCCGTAATCGGGTTAGCGACAATTCTCCATTATCATTCATATCCCATTGAACCAGTTTTGCCTTTTTGCGACTGCAAGCCATCTGCCATGGTACCAAATTGGAATGATGTTCCATTTCTGAAACAATAATTTCATCGCCTTCCCCGAGAAATTCTTCCGAAAAACTGAAGGCAATCAGGTTTACTGCCTCGGTAGTACCCCTCGTGAAAATTATTTCTGATTCACTGCCGGCATTCAGAAATTTCTGAGCTGTTTTCCTGGCGGCTTCCATTTCGTTTGTAGCACAGGTGCTTAAAAAATGAACCCCACGGTGTACATTTGAATTACATCGTGTATA
The DNA here is from genome assembly GCA_017994175.1 of Bacteroidales bacterium. Lineage (GTDB taxonomy): Bacteria > Bacteroidota > Bacteroidia > Bacteroidales > ML635J-15 > JAGOEF01. The sequence goes on from JAGOLH010000091.1 coordinate 5,582, forward strand.
CATTTCATTTATTTTTTCGATTACAGCCAACGGTTTTTGCGTAGTTGCCGCATTATCAAAATATATCAGTGGCTTTCCGTAAATTGTTGTGTTTAAAATCGGAAAATCGGTTCTTATTTTTTTTAAATCTAATCCCATAGAACATACATAATAATTTATGCCCGGTTAACTATTCCCGTACAAAAAACAAAGAAATAAAAAGTAAAAAAGGGATGTTAATCCCTTTTTGAATCACGCTTTTCCTTTTTTGCTGCGCGTTTTTCTTTGAGGCTTTTTTGAGCTGATTTTTTGTTTTCTTTTACCGGTGATTTTTCTTTTCCCATGACTATAAAGTTTAAGTAAAACAACAAAATTATTCATTAACTAAACATAAAACAACTCAGATTTGTTGTATAAAAGTTAAAAATAGTGGCCAGAATTCTCTGACCACTATTAAGCTAACCAATTATTCAACTACAATTTTCTTTTTCAGTGATTTTCCGTTTGTTTCAACCGAAATCATATAAATACCGGAAGCAAGGTTCTCAACCGGAATAGTGTATGATGTTGCAGACGGGTTTGATGCGAACACTGGTTGGCCTGCGATATTGCTTATCACTACTGAGTTAATAGTTTCTGCTGCATTCAGATTGATTAAGTCATTTGCCGGATTCGGGTACACCGATATTGAATTCTGCTGATTTACCGGAGTCGTGACATAATCGCTCATCTTAATTTTTGCTGCCTGCATAATTTCGGCCGTTGTCAAATCTTGTACGAACATAATCAACTGACAGTTCAAAATATCGTATGATGCATCAACAATTACATCAACCGAATGCTGATCGGTTGATTCTGTCGAAAAATCAAGATCAAGACCGTTTTGATCGGGGAACATTGCCCGACAAACAAAATTTAGCTCGTTCAGTGTTTGCCATGGATAGGCAATATTCGATTCAGTGAGAACAACAAATAACTTCATTGGATGATCGTAGTAGTGGAATGTTTCTTCAACATCAATTGTAACATTATATTCGTATGGATCGGTTGAAACAACCTCAATGTTGGGAGAAATTGTATATATAGCCGGAATTGGTTTAATCTGCTCATAGAAATAATCGTAATATTCATTCATGTCGGCAACGGTAGTAAGTGCACCTTCAATTCCATTCATACCATTCATAATGGTTGTCGGGAAGCCAAAGTCATCATCTTCGTCGTCGGGGTTTTCAAAGAAGGGTTGGTAATACAGCATTCTTGCAGTTATGGCAGGATTGGCGAAATCGTCGGAGCCTTCAGGACCATGATACTCAATAATAGCAACATCAAGGTTTTCGTCTTCCATCATATCAATTGCCTGTGCTGCCGTAGGGCAGTATTGGCACCATGTGCCTGTGAAAATTTCATATACTACAAATTGCCTTTCGTTTCCACCGGGAATGGTAACTTCGAGCAGTCCGGCAGAGGCTGAATAACCCATATTTGTACCATAGTAGGCATAGAGCTGATATTCGTAATCGTTAGGATAGAGTTGTTCATCGGTAAATGTAAGGTCACTGGTAGTGCCTACTTGAATGCCATCTCGCACAATGGTATAATTTTCAGGATCGCCGGTTTCGGGAGCATCCCAGGTTAATACCACATCGTTATCATTAACGATTTCATAGGCAAAATTGCTTGGTGGCACGGGTGTTTCAACCTGCTCAATTAGAAAATTGTCCATGTAGTATTCACAGGTTCCCCCGTCGTTGTATGCATAAAAATCGAAAGCGTCGAGTTTGTTAATACCCGAACCATCGTTGAAAGTACCCTTGCTCCACTGATATGCGTGAACGAGAACATCGTCGATATACATGTCAACCCAGTCGTTGTCAAGATCAATAAAATGCTGAACTTTAATCCAAGTACCCGCAGTATATGGCACTGTTGCAGCGGCTTCACCGGCACCGTCGATTGTCATCATACCATTCTGGATAAAAACCTGCATTCCCCATACAAGACCTGCTCCCGAAGGGTTGAAATTCTGCATGATATTGTAATAACCCTGTCTGCCTGCTGGTACGTATAGATAAAACTCAACGCGATATCGACCTTGAGTAAGGTCGTCAAATTCGATAACGCCATCGTTACTGCCAAATACTTTAATTGATTTGGCTCCACTATATGCATAGGTATCAGAAACCGTAGGGTCTTCGGCAGAACCCGGTGTTCCGCTCCATGTGTTCCACCAAGTAGATTCCTGTTCAGCAATACCGTCTCCAACGGTGTACGATTCAAAATCGTCGGTATACATCACTTGTGCCTGAACACATAAGATACCTATTAAAAAAAATGCGGCTAAAAATAGGATAGTTTTTTTCATATTTCTTGTTTTAAGATTTTATTACACAATAATATGAAAAAAAACAAAATGATGTACGAAAAAATCAGAATTACTTGCCGGAGAAAGCCTCAGAAATGCAGTATGGTCTGGGGCTAATGCCTTGAGCAATTTAACAAACAATGGTTACAATCGGAAAACTCACCACGCAAACGGGAATTAACCAACCCCGATATTTGTTCTTTCAACGGGAGTACAGGAATTTGCCGGACAATATCATCTGCAAAAGCATACATCAACATAAGACGCGCTTCTTTGACACCAATACCCCGCGAACGCAAATAGAACAGGGCAGCATCATCGAGTTGTCCCACAGTGGCTCCGTGCGAACACTTTACATCATCTGCATAAATTTCGAGTTGGGGTTTGGTTCTCATTTTTGCTGAAGGTGTAAGGCAAATGTTTTTATTTGACTGATATGCTACTGTCTTTTGAGAATCTTTGCGAACCAATACTCTGCCATGAAAGGCTCCATGAGCATCTTCATCAAGAATACCTTTGTACATTTGATTGCTTGTGCAACCGGGGGCTGCATGATCGACCGATGTGAAATTGTCGACATGCTGCTCCCTATCGTTAAGGAAGAGTCCATACAGATTTGTTTCGGCATTTTCTTCTGCAAGGGTAACAGAAACATTATTCCGCAACATGCCACCATGAAGTGAAAATGCAAGATTAATTAGCTTGCTTCCGGTACTTTGATGGAAAAATAATGACTTAATTACAGCGGAACGGTCGGGTTCGTTCTGAATGGAATATACTTCTAAGATTGACTGTTTCCCGAGAAATGATTCAGTAACATTATTTACCATATTGTCGGCTTTGTTGAGGGTATGGTCACATATCATTAAGCGCATACGGCTGTTATTGCCCATCACAATAAGGTTACGTTGCATGACAAAACGTTCAGAAAACCCATGAGTGAGATTTACCAGCTGAATTGTATTTTTAACATGCATATTTTCGGGGACATAAATAAAAACACCATCGTTTGCAAACATGGTATTCATATATGCGAGTCCATCGTTTTGGGAAATATACCTATTATAGTGTTTTTCGAATAATGCGCTGTGTTTTTCAGCGGCCTCTTTCAGACTACATATTATCAATCCTGCGGGTAAACCGGTAACGACATCGTTATTTTTGTAAAACCATCCATTCGAAAATAGAATTACCCGGGTATCCATATCAGGAACGGAACATTGCCAATATTGGTTTAAATCGGCATTAAACTTCTCCTGTTTTTGAATAAAATCGTATTTACCCTCAAGCACCTTGGTAAAATCGGAGTACTTATAATTTTCGCTTTCATGGGTTGGAATCCCGGTTTGTCTAAATTTTTCGAGGGCTTCCATTCTGTGCCTCGACAAAATGCCATTATCGGAGTTCTTCATGAGAGAACTGAAAATATCGCAATATTTTTCGGTTAAGGTCATTGTGATGCTTTTAAATAATTACATAACACTGTTTTTAATCCATTCATATCCTTTTTCCTCCAGTTCGAGTGCAAGTTCTTTGCCGGCAGTTTTCACAATTTTCCCGTTATACAAAATGTGAACCTTGTCGGGAACAATGTAGTCGAGAAGCCTTTGGTAATGGGTGATAACAATGGATGCATTATCTTTGTTTTTAAGTTTATTCACACCATTAGCTACTACTCGCAGCGCATCGATATCGAG
>JAGOLH010000092.1 GCA_017994175.1 Bacteroidales bacterium
TGTGCCCAAAGAAATGCAGAAATAACTTCGGAAGGCAAAAACGATGACCCTATGTCGACCCAGCCATATTTGTTGACTTCTCCTCTGAAAAATTCTGCCCGGTTGGTTCCTTTTTCCCAAATAATTTCTGCCCGCTTCATAAACCTTTCGTCGTTGATGGCAAGCATCCCACCTTCGCCACACTGTATATTCTTTGTTTCGTGAAAGGAGAAGCATCCCAAATGTCCAATACGGCCAAGGGGTTGCCCTTTGTAGTAAGAATCGATTGCCTGTGCGGCATCTTCAACAACCCATAATTTATATTTATCTGCCAGGTTCATGATTTTATCCATATCACAGGCAACACCGGCATAATGCACAGGAACTATTACTTTTGTTCTTGGAGTAATGAGTTTTTCAATTCCGGTTTCGTCGATACCAGGATGATCGGGTCTGCTATCAGCAAAAACAATTTTTGCACCCTGCCTAACAAAAGCAAGTGCTGTGCTTACAAATGTATAGGCGGGTACAATAACTTCGTCCCCTGGTTTAATATCAAGCAAAAGCGCAGCCATTTCGAGAGCATCGGTACACGAAGTGGTCATCAGAGTTTTCTTGAAACCCCAGATTTCTTCAAAAAATGATTGGCATTTTTTTGTGTATTTTCCATTCCCTGATATTTTACCCGATGCCACTGCATCGTAAATGTAGTGCACTTCTTTTCCGGTAATGTGGGGTTTATTAAATGGTATCATCTGAATTTGCTGTAAGTTATAAGTTATTCCTGTATTTTTTTTATCAGTTTGGCCGGGTTCCCTGCAACGATGCTGAAAGGTTCTACATCAGTTACAACTACAGAGCTCATTCCAATGATACTATAATCTCCAACCTTGATATCTTCACGAACGGTACTGTTCAGTCCGACATGGGCTCCGGTTCCTATCCGTATCCTCGCACCTAAAACTCCATGGGCGGCAACAGTAGCATAATCTTCTACAATAGTATTGTGACCAATAAAGCCATTGGTGTACACATGAATAAAATTTTTAACTTCAGCATAGGCCGATGTTGCCGCATAGGGAAGTATTAAAGAACCGCAGCCAATTTTCGATGTCGGGTTAATATATGCCTGGGGGTGAATGCCTGTTGCATTGGCTTCAAGCGGAATGTTAAGCTTTTCGAAATCAATTACCCGCCGGTTTTTCATTTTTGCATTGAAATGATAGGTATAATGGATGTAATAGCCATTATTTACAAAATCAAGAATCGACTCAGTGTTCCCAATTACTTTATGCTTTCCCAAATAATTGCCAACCGGAACAACATCGTTAATAAAACCGGCAATTTCCCATTCACCGGTTTGTTGATTAATGTCTTCAAAAACCGTCATGGCAATTTCGCCGCTACCATGAGCTCCAACAATTATTAATCGCTTTTTCATTTAATTACATCTTTAATAATATACGGTCTGTAATTTGAAATTTCCCGTAAAATACGCTTAATATACTCCCCAAAAACAAAAAACAAAATCAGAATAAGTGTATTATAAAACGATATTAAAACAATTAAACTGGTCCATCCTGCAGGTGCATTGCCTAAAAATAACTGCTTAATAACAAAGACACCACTGATTATCAATGAAATAACCGAAACAAATAACCCAAGATATCCGAAAATTTTCAGTGGTATCGAGGAATAGTTTATCAGAAGATTAAACGACAGGTTAACAAGTTTTTTTAGGCTATACCCTGATTTCCCGTGTTGCCGTGCTTCGTGTTTGATTATCTGATTTGTGACCTTCGAAGTGGTTTCTAATATCATACCCGATATGTATGGGTATGGGGTTCGTAATGATTTTATCTGATCAATAATGTCTTTTTTAATAATCCGATAACTCGAAAATCTTAAATCGCCTTTAACATTGAAAATGGCATGGTTTAGTTTTCGTAAGATTCGACTTCCAAGATTTTTGTGAAATTTGTCCTTTTTCTTTTCGTAGCATCCAAATACCGCATCATAGCCCTGATTTATTTTTTCAACCAAAAGGGGAATTTCCTCCGGAGGATTTTGTAAATCGTCGTCAATAGTAACCACAAAGTTTCCGGAACAAAATTGAAACCCGCACATCAAGGCATTTTGCTGGCCAAAGTTGCGGTACAAATCGACAATAATGATGTTCTTCCCAAATATTGTTCTGATTTCTTTCAATACTTGTAAGCTGTTGTCGTTGCTACAATCATTCACAAAAATAATTTCGAATTCACTCCGCAGATTATTAAAAACTGCCACCAATCGCTCTGTGAGTGGTTTAAGAGTATGTTCACTATTATAAACGGGCACTATTACTGAGAAAGTATTCATATTACAGGCCAAGATCTTGGTTAATTAATATAAGGTGGGTCCGGTCTTTATATCCCTCCATTTCGCCATCAATTATTACTGTTTTCAAACAACCCCTTCTTGGGGAGTTGCAGTCGGAGCAATAGCCTGTTTTCATACAGGGATTGTCGAAACGATTGTGATGTTTAATATTATGACGGTGGTAATTTAGCGGTGCTGCAATGTCCCTGTTACGGCGAATTGCGTCTTCAAGATTGCGGGTAATTTTATTTCGCCCTACAACAATAATCACTTTTCTAGGTCCAAAAATCATACCCCCGACCCTGTTTCCGGTTCCATCTGTCGAAACAATCTGCCCGTTCATGGTGATGGCATTTGCTCCAATAATAAAAATATCGGATAGCAAGGTTTCCCGCATTTTCTGCCATAGTTTCTCCATTAATGCGTAATATTCTTCTTTAGGAAGATTCAGCTTTCCATCGGGTTGGTCGCCAAAAATGGTATATATACCCTGATTATTTCGTTCCAGTGGATTGTTAATGCTTAAACCGGGTATTTTGCCGACAGTATCGTAAGCATTCATTTGATGTAGTGTAACACTATCGGAAAACCCAACCTGAGTAGGAGGTGTATTGCTTTTGAATGCTTCTACAAGCGATGTAAGTGTTTTCTGCGCTTCTATAACACTACTACATGCATAAAAATTGATACGACGTGACGTAAATTTCTTTTTAAGTGTTTCCGCCATCGCGATAAAATGCATTTCCTGTTCCTGAATAATATTTTTTTCTGCGTCCATAATCTGCTAAAGTTAATTTTTAATTCTTTCCATATTCCTTGTCTTGCCGCTTTGTGTATCAATCGGGAATTCATCGACAAACTCAATGCTGATAATTTTATCGGGATAGCGTTTTTGCCACCGCTGCAATGCTTTTGCCTTAATTTCATTTTTGTCGACCGAGTTTTTAACCTTTAATTGCAACGTAATACTCTTATCGGGGTACTGCACAAATTTAAAGTGTTCACATTCATGGAAATCCATAAACATTTCGTGGGCATGATGATGGGCAAACATCGTTCCATCAGGAAATTCAAAAATATCATCCAAACGGCCAATAAACTTACCAAGGTATTTAACTCCGAAATCAGGATGATCTTCAACATACGCAATATCCTTAGTATTGTAGCGTATAATTGGCATTGTGAAGTTAATCAGATTGGTAAGTACTGGAGTGGCAAGGTGCTGATTATTTTCAGTACGATGATCGATAAATTCAAACATGGCTGAGTTTGGAAAGAGACGAAATTTATTTTCCATATTTATGTCAAAGCCAATAGTGGGTGATTCCATACAGCCGTAATAGTTCACCAAATTCTTACCCAAAGTATCGTAAAAAAGCTGAGCCTGCTTGTCGAATACCGTTTCAGATGTAAAACAAACATAAGGCGTATTGAGTTTTATTCCTTTTTCCTGCATCTTATAAGAAATTATCTGAAGCATCGAAGGTGTCGACCATAGAATATATGGTTTTTCTTTTTGTATTTTTTCGACTATTTTTTCAATTGGCTCATACACCGATACAATTTGCCTTCTAAAAAACGGTAATAGTTTTTGAATAGTCCTGAACCATTTCAGATCTTTTTCGTACTGATATACAGCATCTGGTTCATAACGGGTTACAATAAGGACTTTTTTCAATGGTTGATAACCATATTGCCTCAACGACCAAAAATGCCGCACCTGATTGGTGAAATCTTCCCTTTTATTGTAGGCAATCCTGAAAGGTTCCCCTGTTGAACCACTTGTACTTCGAATGTTGAATTTCCTTGGGTTTGAAACATCGACGGTGGCAATATCCTGCAAAGAATAATTACGTAAAACCGATTTATCAATCACCGGAAGTCTTTCAATATCCTTCATCGATTTAATTTCGAGATTAAAAACCTGATGCTTTTGATATAAGTCTTTATAAAATGCAGAATGCGTTTTTGCGTGCTGGAAAATTGCATTAAAGCGAATTATCTGACGTCGCCTGATTTCGGGTGAATCAAGTCTTTTCCAGATTGATATCTGGTTGTAATATTTAAGCAGATACAGCAACATCAGACATGGTGTTTATTCATGATTTTTGTGTGCTTCACCAGTACTTTTTTAGCTGCAATTACCATAGGAGGTCCAATAAATTTACCATTCATTAATGCCACTCCTTTGCCCTCTTTTTCGGCTTCTTCCGACAACCGGAGCATTTCTTTGGCATCAAAAACTTCCTGCTCTGATGGCGAGAAATATTTATGTGCCAGTGCTATTTCCTTCGGATTAAGTATAAGCATTCCTTCGAAGCCAAGTTTTTTTGCAAGTCTGAGATTAATTTCGAGGTCATCGAGATCATGAACATTAATATGCACGGTGTCAACCGGAATTACTCCAACAGCCCGTGCGGCCATGGCAATCATGGCGCGAGCTGTAAACAGGCTTTCGTGTTCCGGGTCGTGTATGCCTTCCAAATCCGAAATAAAATCCTCGCAGCCAAAAGCAATGGCAATGACCCTGTCTGATGCTTTGCATATATCTTGTGCATTAAGTACTGCTGCTGCGGTTTCGATTAGTGGTATAATTTTAAATTTACCTACCGGAAGTCCCTTTTCATATTCAATCGTTTCCAGAAGCTTATCGAAAAAATATATATCCTGTCCTGTTTTCGCTTTTGGATACATAAAACCATCAACTCCCTCAATGCTCAAAGCTTCTACATCTTTAAGCAGGTGTCCACTTTCCCGATCGTTGATCCGGGGAAAAACAAGGTGATTCTTGAATTTACCTTCACTAACCCATTGCTTTACCATTGTGCGAGCCAGAGCTTTATTAGCGACTGGCTGCACAGAATCTTCAATGTCGAGAAGCAATACGTCGGCTTCACTACGCGAAGCACTGCTCAGCAATCGTTCGTTGTGGCCGGGAACAAACATCAGACTTCTTAAAAGATAATGATTCATATTGTTTTTCGTTTTTAGGGGAACATCGGGTTTTATAAAAACTCAATTGATAAGGGAAATATATTAACAACCGTGATATTCTGATTAAATTATTTTCAATGCATTGCATACCGACAATAGTTTGCTTTTTTATGAACTGTTTCAGACGCAAAACACAAAGATAATCTATCGGAGCAATCAAAAAAACATTTTCCTGAATATTCATACGATCCTGTTTTACATGCTTTGCCTTACCGGTTTGGGCATACAGAGTTTTTAGTAACGAAATTCTTCAGAAGCTATTTCAGGTTTTGCAATGCAAGCTTTTTATAGGTTGAAATGAATAGGGACAGGCAAACAATTTCCATCAGGAAATAAGTAATGCAAATGGAAGCAGCACAACCCACAATACCATAAGTCTGAGTGAGAAAAATACTGAGTGGAACAAAAACCACTGCACCCAGTACTGTAGAATAACTCATGTATCTTTGTTTACCGTAATGCACAAAAAAACTGCTGTTGGCAGTAAATAATACCCTAAAACTCATGGCAAACGAAAGCCATGGAATAACAACCGCTGCTTTTGCAAATGCAGGGGTGGTCATCAGCGATATTATCCATGGGGAAACAAAACTAAGTACAATGCTAAGAATAAACAGTGAAATAGCAATAAAAATTTGTGATTTAACAATAAAATCCCTCGATTTTCGAAAGCTTTGTTTTGCAAGACGTTCGTAAGCAATTGGTGACCAAGTATTAATGAATGAAAGTCCTAGAAAAAAAATTACCATAGCTATAGTGGAACCCACCGAAAACAAACCGACTTCGGCTTTATTCAGATAAGTGTTAATAATAATTTTCCCGCTTTCAATTATAATGACTGTTGCCAGAGCATGAGGCCACAACGAAAGTGAGTTTTTTAGAATATCTTCCCTGTGTTGTTTCGATGGTAAAACCCGAATGTTATTCTTTTTCCACAATAAAAGAATGGCTAACAATCCCATAATTATAATACTGACAATCGTTCCGGTAACACGTCCGGCCCAGTTCATATGAAAAGCGATTACCAACAATAGTGACATACTCAGATCAATAACACTCCGCGAAATATTGATTCCAGCAAATAATTTGGCTTGTTTTGTCATTCGAAGCCGCACTGTGTAAAATTCGAATCCAATAAAAAAGAACGAAATTGCAGGTATTATTACGAATAAAGGCTCGGGAATCAGTTGTATTTCGGTAAAAAAACTAATAACGAACAACAACAAAACCCCACTGCCGGCAATAATCAGAAGTATTAAAAACAGATTAAACATTTGAACTCTTTTGTATTCATCGTCTCTGTTGAAAAAGAACTTTGATATTGTACTGCTTAACCCCCCTCCGATAAGTGCATTTGAAATCAGGAACAACGCCCTGAAATTATTGATATATCCATAATCGACAGGTGAAAGATAAATGGTAAGCAGCGGTAGTAACAAAAAAGGCAATGCTTCGCCAATCATTGTGGTTGAAGCGTAATACCCAAAATTTATCAGGCTTTTTTTTCTTTCGGGTGTAACCGTATTTTTAAACTGAAAATTCAAAATAATTGCCTTAATTGAATACCTTTGCGGTCAAAGATAGAAACTAATTGATTTTATTGTATCAATATTTCTGAAGAAACTTATCTGCAAGCCATCATGAAAGCAATTTACAATACCTGCGTTAGCGACCCTTTTCTGAAAGTAGCGATACAGCTTTGCGAAAAATACAATATTGAACCCATCTACTGGATCGGATATCACAACGATGCTTCGGAACAAGATGTGCAAATCACTTTTCCGGATATAATATATCATCGCTATTATGATGCATGGACCGGTATTCTGCCTGAAAAAACCCGACACTTTGCTGATGAAACTCCAGAGGATATCGACTTTATTAATTCACATTGTTTCGAAGAAATTAATGCGTTGTCGATTATGGATCGGATGGATCCCGACCGTTTTAGTTTTCCTTTTGCAGAGCGACAAATGCTGTATCGTAAATATATCAGATACTGGACAGGATTTATCAAATCAAAGAAACCCGATGTACTGATAAGTGCAATATATCCTCATCGAATCTATGATTATCCTTTATATGCATTGTGCAGGCATTTCGGAATTAAAATAATCTCATTCTATCCGGTTTCCATTCCGAGTCGTATTATTCCGATAAACAGTATTGATAATTTTGGTACAAAGATTAAAGAAAAATATAGAGAACTAATTTCCTCTCCGAACGCAGATCTATCGCTGTCGAAAGATATAGAAGGATATTTTCAGAAGTTACGTGGTGCCTACGATACGGCATCGCCATATTACATAAAAATCAACGCAAACCGCGACAAGCAGACATCAAATGTTTTTAAAGCTGCCTGGGTTTTTCTGAAAAATCCAAAATTCTACAACGAAAAAAACACAAAAATTCTGTTTCATGGTATCGAATTACTCTTCAAGCAGAAAAATAAAGATGTTGAAGACAGCAAACGATATCCGTTTATTGCTTATATGCGTATTCTACTCAAGAAACGATTGATGCAGAAACGACTTCGCAAATTTTATGATTCTATTGCGCAGAAGCCGGATCTCACCCAAAAGTACATCTACTTTGCTATGCACTATCAGCCTGAGGCTTCAACTACTCCAATTGGTGGAATGTTTACTGAGCAGTTAATGGCTTTAAGGCAATTAGCAGCAGCTATTCCCAACGATTGGAAGATATATGTAAAAGAAAACTTTTATCAATTTGTCAATTATTCCCATGGCCATTTAGGAAGAATAAAGAAACACTATACCGATGCACTCAGCATACCTAAGGTGGTGTTGGTACCAACCAACATTCCGTCATTTGAACTGGCCGATAATGCTATGGCAGTTTCGACCATTACGGGTACAGTTGGTATTGAAAGTGTTGTGCGCGGTAAACCAGTAATCGTATTTGGGCTAACATGGATCGAAGATTTTGACGGAGTGCTCAAAATAACCAGTAATAAAGACGCCGAACGCATCATGCCTTTTATACAATCGTTTGTACATGATGAACACAAGGTAAATTGCTACATAAAAGCTTTCGATATGGCTTCGGTTTACGCATATCATTATCCCGGGAAAAAACTGAGGTTTAATATGGATGAGGAGCTATGCGTAAAGAACCTAATTGAATCGATTGCAATGCAAGTTTAGTCAACATCATCCATTGAAAGTGCGCTACCTTTTTGAATATTTGTTCTGGCTTTTTTTCCGATAATTTCTTCGATAAACTTAGGATGTAAACCTGCTCCCGGTCTGATGGACCTTATATTTTCACTTGTCAGCGTTTCGCCTTTCCCTATATCTTTAACAACAAACAGCGAACGTCGCCGGCTTTTATCTTTTTCACTCACCACATAACTTATTTCGCCTTTCGCTTTTTCGGCAAGGCGCACAGTGTTAACCATTTCTTTAAATTCATGGGGTTCCATCGAAAACCCTGAATCGGGGCCTCCAAGCTTCCGTTCAAGAATGAAATGCTTTTCTACAATTACCGCTCCCAGCGAAACAGCAACCACTGGAACTATGCTCCCCATTGTGTGATCGGATACTCCGACAGGCACTTTATATTTATTGATCATATCGGGAATGGTCAGTAAATTGGCTTTTTCAACAGGGGCAGGATATTCCGATGTACATTTCAGTAACGAAACCTGATGGTTTCCCCTGAGATAGCATGTTTGTAATGCAAGTTCAATATCGTCGGGTTCTGCTACGCCTGTTGAAATTATTATTGGTTTTTGACATGATGCAATATATGATATCAAAGGGATATCGGTAATTTCCATAGATGCAATCTTGTACATATCAACCTGAATACTTTCCAGAAAATCGACCGCTTCATGATCGAACGGAGACGAAAAAAACACCAATCCTAAATCTTCAGCAACTTTTTTAAGTTTGGGTTGCCATTCGTATGGCATAGCTGCCTCCTGAAATAGTTTCCATGGGGTATATCCTTTCCACAAACCCTCTGTTCTCGGTGCAAAATACCCTGTATCAAGGTCAAGTGTCAGACTTCCGGGTTTAAATGTTTGTATTTTCACCGCATCGGCACCTGCTTCAGCCATAGCTTCGATGGTTTTTACGGCAAGATTGAAATCTTGATTGTGATTTGCCGATAGTTCAGCAATTATGAAGGTTTTTTGTTGCTTTATCATTGATTCATGCTATTTATAATTATTTCAGCAACGCGCGAAACACCACGGCCATCAACAAGCAATTTTCCTGATTCAGCCATATAA
>JAGOLH010000093.1 GCA_017994175.1 Bacteroidales bacterium
ATAAACATGCGCAAATGTAGGTCTTTTTAAGGCTTGCGCCACCCAAAATGGTGGCGCAAATTTCATATGATATTCAGTATCTGACACTTACAAAATTGCCTATTAAAAAGTGTCGAAGTCAGGAAAACGGATCAATGGTTAGAGGGCAATTTTCGGAGGCACTACTATAAACATATTCAAAATCATTTACTACTAAGCCGGCTCTTACCGGATTTTGATGGATGTAGTTTTGCTTCGTAAGAAATGTTTCATGATTGTTGATTAGAATAGGTTGATTATCGTTTTGCCAGAACTGATGGAATTTATTTAATGGATTATTAAATGCGGCGTTTTTAAACGCGTTAATCATCCAATCCCTTCTACTTTCTCTAGTATTTTTATCAATCATTTTAAATAGTTCTTTTGAGGTATATGTTTTGAAATCACGAAGAATATTACCTAATGGCTCAATTTTCGATCGGACTATCAGGTGTATATGATTCGACATAATTACAAAAGCATAGATTTCAAGTCCTTTTTCGGTACGGCAATAATTTAGGTTTTCAACGATGAAATCCATATATTCACGTCTCGTAAAAACATCAATCCAATCTATTACAGTAAGAGTGATGAAATATGCTTCGTTATCGCAAGCCCTTAATTCCATGATATAAAAATACAAAATTGTACCTTATAAAGAGGTTTATAATTTCAATATTAAGGATTTTCACTGCAGAAAGCATTCATGATTGCAGCAAGCGTGGACGCTTGCTGCATAACAAAATTCTTTTTTGTGTCCTCTGTTAGGCAGTCGGTGTTCACGCTATTTGCATAATTGGCAATATTCTTCTTAAACCCAGAGACAAAACACATGATTGCAGCAAGCGTGGACGCTTGCTGCATAACAAGGATTTGAATTAGAGAAGATGTATTTGAAAAATTCTGGATTTAACTATAACATCCCAAAGGTAAAACACTCATTCTCCCTGAAAAATATTAATTTCGCTGAAAATTTACTGATATGTATCGTACACACAATTGCGGAGAGCTCCGCATGGCAAACACCGGAACCAAGGTAACACTATGCGGCTGGGTGCAACGCAAACGCGACAAAGGCGGCATGATATGGATCGACCTGCGCGACCGCTATGGCATTACCCAACTCGTTTTCGAACAGGGCAAAACACCCACTGATATTCTCGATATGGTGAACGAAACCGGACGCGAATTTGTCGTACGCATTCAGGGAGAAGTCATTGCCCGTCAGGCTGCCAATCCCAACCTACCCACCGGTGATATCGAAATTCGTGTGGAACACTACGAAATTCTCAACCCATCGGCCACCCCGCCATTCACCATCGAAGAAAAAACCGACGGTGGCGACGACCTGCGCATGAAATACCGCTACCTCGACATCCGCCGCAATTCGGTAAAAGACAACCTGCTTCTCCGGCATAAGATGGCACAGGTAACCCGTAAATACCTCGACAACATTGGTTTTATCGAAGTCGAAACGCCTTACCTCATAAAATCAACCCCCGAAGGTGCCCGCGACTTTGTGGTTCCTTCGCGCATGAATCCCAACCAGTTTTACGCCCTGCCACAATCGCCGCAAACATTCAAGCAACTGCTCATGGTGGCCGGTATAGACAAATATTTCCAGATTGTGCGCTGTTTCCGTGACGAAGATCTGCGTGCCGACCGTCAGCCCGAGTTCACCCAAATCGACTGCGAAATGTCGTTTGTGGAGCAGGAAGATATATTGCAGACTTTCGAAGGTTTGGTAAAATATATGTTTCGCGAAGTGAAAGGCATCGACATTACAGAAAACTTCTTTCGTATGCCCTACAGCGAAGCCATGGAAAAATACGGTTCCGACAAACCCGATCTGCGTTTCGGTATGTGCATTTCCGAAATGAGCCATCTGGTTAAAGGCAAGGGATTCGGAGTATTCGACGATGCACAGTATGTGGGTGGTATTTGTGCCAAAGGCTGCGCTGTTTATACCCGTAAACAGTTAGACGAACTAACCGAATGGGTGAAACGTCCTCAAATCGGTATGAAAGGCCTAATCTATTGCCGTGTGAACGAAGATGGTACATTGCGCTCATCAGTAGATAAATTCTACAGCGAAGACGACCTGAAACAATGGGCCAATTTGCTTAATGCCCAAGCCGGCGACCTGATTCTCGTGCTGGCCGGCGACCACGAAAAAACCCTAAAAGCGCTTGGCGAGCTGCGTCTTGAAATGGGTAACCGTATGGACTTGCGCAACCCTCAGAAATTTGCTCCGCTATGGGTAGTTGATTTCCCGTTGCTCGAATGGGACGACGAAACACAACGCTTCTATGCCAAACACCACCCGTTTACCTCACCCAAACCAGAAGACATTGCCCTGCTCGAAACCGATGCCGGCAGTGTGCGTGCAAATGCCTACGACATGGTAATCAATGGTGTTGAGGTTGGTGGAGGCTCAATCCGTATTTTCAACCGCGAACTACAGCAGAAAATGTTTTCGGTGCTGGGCTTTACCGATGAGGAAGCCGAGCATCAGTTTGGCTTCCTGCTCAACGCATTCCGCTATGGTGCTCCACCCCACGGTGGTATCGCCTTTGGTTTCGACAGGTTGTGTTCACTGTTTGGTGGTTCCGATTCCATCCGCGACTATATTGCCTTCCCGAAAAACAATTCGGGACGCGATGTAATGATCGACAGTCCGGCTGCCATAAAACAGGAGCAACTAGATGAGTTGTTTCTTGATTTGAAAAAACCTTTATAATTCCAGAACAAAAAAATATCTTACATTATTTCTGGGTTTATTATTATTTCGATGCAACCTTTTTATTAATATCAAAGTTACTATTATAGAAACTTAACATAACTTTGTTTTAATACCATAATTCGCTATGATTGCCTCAAGAAACACAATTGTTTTTATGCTAATTATTGTTGTCGGAATAATTTATACTGGATGCAAAAAGATTCGAAACCCAGTAATTACCACACTTAATCCCGTATCGGTAACAATTAATTCAGCAGCAATTGAAACTACTGTTTCAACCGATGGTGGGCCTGATATTTCGGAACGCGGTGTATGCTGGAGTATTCACCCAACTCCAACGGTAATCAGCAATAAAAAAGCCTGTGGGTCGGGGAGTGGTAATTTCAGTTGTACCGTTACTAACCTGGAATCGAATACAACCTATTACCTGAAGTCGTATGCCATCAACGAAAATGGAGTATATTACGGAAACGAGGTGCAGTTTACTACGTATGATGCGTCAGATCTGGTAATGGTTACCATGAATATTTCTTTCATTACAAGCCATTATGCAAATGCGTATGTAAATATTAATTACACAAATGAGCCAAGCCCCACACAATTCGGTATAAAATGGAGCAATTCACCAGCAATGACCAGTTGCGACAGCATCATTCGCAATTTTCAAATTCCTAATAATTCACATTTTAAAATAGAAGGATTGCAACCCGGGACCCAATATTACATGCAGGCGTTTGCTATCAATGATGCAGGAACTTCAACCAGCACAGCAATTGATGTTACTACGGTATCGGCAAACCAAGCACCGGAGATACAAACTCATGAAGCATACGACATTATGCAATACGGGGCATCTTTTCCTGCCGAAATCATCAGTCATGGGTCGGATACAATCACCGAATATGGCGTATACGTATCAACCAGCAATCAGTTTGATGATGCCACAGGCAATACATTTAAGCTGATAATGCAAAACAGTAACACATATTTTCTTACAAATACCCTGCTCCCTGAAACCCATTATTATTACAGGGCTTATGCCATTAATGCCGTAGGGACTGCCTATGGTGCAACAAAAAACCTGACAACACCTGATGATGATCAGATACATTTTTCCGATGGCGTACAATATGGAACTGTAACGGATATTGATGGAAATTCTTACAGAACAATCCAAATTGGCAATCAAAAATGGTTTGCCGAAAACCTGCGTACCAGCCGTTACCGGAATGGTGAATTAATTCCGGAGATTTCCGAATTTTCCGACTGGACAAACAGCACTCAGGGAGCATGGTGCCATTATGATAATGAAAGCAGGAATGAAATACCCTACGGGAAATTGTACAACTGGTATGCAGTTAGCAGCAACGATGGGTTATGCCCTGCCGGATGGCATGTCGCTTCGCACACAGAATGGTTAGAGCTGCCCGAAAATATGGAAACAACTGCGGGTTTTGCCGGTCACTTCATGCGTGAACAAGGCATACACTGGATTCAAAACACTGCATGTTCCAGTAATTCCAGCGGATTTACCGCCCTTCCGGGAGGGTGCCGAACAAGTAAGGACAATTTTGACGGGCAGCGGGATTATGCGTATTTCTGGAGCTCAACCCAGTACAACGCGTCAAACGCAATATTCTGGCAATTGTATGGCAATTCCGATCAATTCAGTGCCGACAATATCGGCAAAAGTTCGGGTTTGTCGGTGCGATGTATAAAAGACTGAGGCTGTTGTTAAAGAGAATCCCACTTTCTTTGCAGGGCTCACGGAACAATATACCGAATTGTTAGTCTCCTGATTTTCCAGCCATTTCTTTTATTATTTTTGCCTCATGAAAAAATGCCTGACGATAATAGCATTTTGTTTTATAGTTTACGCTGTCAGGGCGCAGCATGAGGGTATTGAGAGGCATTTTGATGAATATATTTTCGGGGACTTTACCACGCGTGGAAATTATTATTCATCCGACACACTTACCGATAGTTTTCATCTATTCCGCAATACCGATAATTTTATATACAGCGCAGGCAGTATTGGTTCAGCACATATACCCATGTTTTATTACAAACAGTACCAAGATGCTGATTTTGTATTTTTTACACCATATACCCCATTTATCAGTACATTACAAGGTTCAACCTATTTCGATACGCGTACACCATTTACACGTATTGTATTCGTTGGTGGTGAAAAGCAACTCGATAACGTCAGGCTGGTACACACCCAAAATATCAGGCCATGGCTCAACTTCGGGGCTGAGTTCAACAGCCTCAACAACGAGGGGCATTATGCCATGCAACAGACAAAAATTCAATCGCTGAATGCATTCGTTTCAATAACAAAACACCGATATAATAATCACCTGAACTTCATTTACAATAAAATATCGCATGAGAATAATGGTGGAATTGAATCAGATGAAATATTTGAGGCAGGGTCGCAGCGTTCCGAAAATTTGAGCGTAAACCTTTTCAGCAGTACAACCAAGCTTTCGCAGATTGGCTTTTCGTATTACCATGAACTTCTTATCGGGAAAAAACTTATCGACACAATTTATCAGAACAACGATACCATTCAGAAAATTTCGTACAAGTCGCGGCTGATATTCAGTCAGAGTCTCTCGTACAATCGTTATTACCGTGTTTATCATGATGTGCCCGGAGATTTCTACGAAAACATTTACATTGATTCAACCGAGACTTATGATTCGGTTTCGCTGCGGAAGTTTTCCCATTCGTTCGATGCAAAATATCTGATACAAGGAGAAGCCAACAGCATACCCCATTCCATTGCTATGGCTGGTTTTATTACCGACTTGTGCTGGTATGGAAACAACGATTTTTTAACCGAAAACAGCATTTATGGCCGGTGGTTTTCCGACACCCGCCGATTGCAATGGGATGTAACGGGGAGGTTTTACTTTACGGGCTACTATGCAGGCGACCTTAGCTCGATTGTACAACTTCTATATTATCCCGATAAAGACAAAAATCATATGCTCAAGTTTTCACCTGGATATTCACTTACACGTCCGGACTATTTCTATTCACATTACCACGCCAACCATTTTATGTGGGGGACCAACCTGCCGAAAAGCAGCCGCACAAACCTAAGTCTTACATACGAATATGTAAAATGGCAATTACATTCGTCGCTCAGCTATCAATATCTCGATGGATTTTTATATTTCGATACAGACGCAAACCCCAAAGTAAGTTCTGCAAATTGTCAGGTTGTATCAGCAGAAATCGGGAAAAAGCTGAATGTGGGAAAATTCCACTGGTACAACCAGTTGCAGCTGCAATATCTGAGTAATGATTCCATTTTATCGCTTCCGTTGTTGGGTGCTTATAGTTCGTTGTATTTTCAGTCACCTTTGTTTAAAAAAGTACTTATTCTTCAAATTGGGGTTGATATGACCTATTTCAGTAGTGCTTTCGGTTATGCGTATATGCCTGCCACCGGAATATTTTACCGCAACACCGAGAAAAAATATGGCAATTATTTTGTATTTGATGCGTATGCCAGCATTAAGGTAAAGCGCTTCAGGGCATTTGTAAAAGCATCGCATTTAAACGATTTCTTTATGCCTTCCAATTATTATGGTTTACTTCATTATCCGGCTGATCCTTTTTCGGTGAATTTCGGCATCAGCTGGGAATTTTATAATTAAACACTCGCAATTATTGAAGCGGATTTCAGAAATATCATTCCTGTTTCTCATCATACTCTTAATCGCCACAAGTTGTGTTAAAAACAAACACGAAGCAAACGGGTTTATTAAAAAAGGCTATAACGATATAATTGCAAGAGATACTCTTATAGTGGCCGTTGCCAGTAACTCAACCGATTACTTCATTTATAGAGGCAAACCCATGGGTTTTCAACTGGAAATACTCAAAGAATTTGCGAACTATCTCGGCGTTGAGTTAAAAGTAGTTGTGGAGAATAGTGTGTACAAATCGTTGGCAATGCTCATTACCGGCAAATGCGATATGGTTGCAATGAGCGACTTAAGCTGTTTACCCCGGCAGGCATATCTCAGTTATTCGCAACCTCTGGCCAATTCGAGATTGGTTTTAGTGCAAAATGGAAATTCAAAAATGATAAAAACACCCGAAGAACTTGACGGGCAATATATATACATGGTGAATACAGGCTTTGCAAGCAGAGGTCTAAGTTTATTTAATGGTAAAGGTGTATATAATTTACATACCGTGTTGCTCGATAGTATTGACTCAGAGCAATTGCTTGAGGGGATCTCATCGGGTAATTATACCTATGGGGTCGTCACAGAAAACCTCGCTATGCTTTATAATGATGTGCTGAATATCAAAATCGGTGCGGTTATTTCTGACAGCATTCCTTTACAATGGGTTTTACCTGCAAGCTCTCAGCAGCTTCTCGATACACTCAACCGATGGATCGACAGTAATAAAGAGAAAAAACTGTTCAAAACAAAATACAACAAGTACTACCGGCACTTCTCCGGGGAGTATTCCATCGATTATTCCGAGTATATGACTAACAAGGGGAATATTAGTCCGTTCGATGATATAATTAAAGTACAGAGTAAAAAAATCGGCTGGGACTGGAGATTGCTTGCATCGCTCATTTATCAGGAATCGAAATTCAATCCCCTGGCTACATCATGGGCTGGTGCATACGGGATCATGCAACTGATGCCCCAGACAGCATCGCTGTATAATATCAACGAGAACTCCGACGTGGACGATCATATTACAGCGGGAGTTGCTGTTATTGCAACAATCAACAACAATATACCTGAAAGTGTATGCGACACCCTCGACAGAATTCGTTTCACACTTGCTGCGTACAATCTTGGGTATAGTCATGTGAACGATGCCATATTGCTTACCCGGAAATACGGCTACAACAGTGATGATTGGAACGATGTAAGTCTATTCCTTACCCATCTGTCGGATCCAAAGTTTTATACTGACAGTGTTGTGAGTTCCGGCTACTGTCCGGGCAGGCTTACCGTAAAATTCGTTGATGAAATTCTGGAAAGGTACACGCATTACTGCAATATTTTAAAAGAGTAATGAGTTTTAATCATTTTTTTGATTTCAGGTGATTTTTGTTAAAAGTGTATTGAGTACACAAAGTTTTAATTGACATAGTTGATCAACACCAACTCTTCGGTCTCAGCAGTATTGCTGCGGTTGCCGGCTCTATCTCTGATATACACTGTATATTTAATGGTATCGCCTTCGAAAGGTCCGTAACTGTTCAGGTCGTGAATGATAATATCGCCTTTTAAGCTGGGGTTATTTGGTTCTGTCGAAAAGAACGGAACACGATAACTATAATCAACCTGTTGCTGGCTTTCAACAAAAATGCCATTTACTTTATAATATTGCTTAATAAAAACCGTTTTCATCGAATCGATCAAACTTGTGTCGGCAGGTTCATTATAACCGATATCACCATCACCATCAATGAAACTGATACACATTTCTCCCTTCAGTCCGGGATTCCCCAATGCATCGGTCGTATCGTTCAATGTAAAATATTTAAGGCTTATCTGAGGCTCAGGCGGATAGGTTTCGATACGGAAACAGGCCTGAAGTATCAGAAGAAGTAATGCATAAATCGCCAATAAAAGTCGAATTCTCATACTGCAAAAGTAAGCATAGTTTTATTATAACTACGATACGTCCGTTTTATTTTGGCCATTACGATAGTTTGCGCTGTCGGATTACCTCATACATCACAACAGCGGTTGCCACCGATACATTCAGGGAGTCGATACTGCCCATGACCGGAATTCCTATGCAATAATCTGTTTCTTTCAGTACTACCGGAGAAATTCCCTTTTCTTCGGAACCCATAACCAAAGCCAATGGCTTTTTAAAATCATGTTCCGTATATGGGGTATCATTTTTAGAAGTACATGCAAATATTTCCAGACCACTGTTTTTAATCTGTTTCACAGTATCCGGTAGGTTTTTAACCCGGCATACAGGGATTGCATTCAAAGCACCAGCCGAAGTTTTTACAGCATCGGGAGTAATTCCGGGGTTGTTGATCATTGTTATAATAATGGCATCAACCCCGGCACATTCAGCTGACCGGGCAATCGCGCCGAAATTGCGGACATCGGTAATACCATCGAGCACCAGAATAAAAGGATCGCGACCTGAAGCAAAAACGCGATGTATTATTTCATCATAAGGCTGGTATTCTACAGGCGATACTATAGCCAGCACCCCCTGATGGTTTTTACGTGTGTATTTATTGAAGGCTTCTGCAGGGATAAACTGAGTTGGTATGTTGCACTGATTCAATAGCTTCAGAAGTGCTCCCAACTGCTCGCTTTGCATACCTTTGCGTATAAAAACCTTGTTTATTTCTTTACCTGATTTTATGGCTTCGATAGCTGGGTGAATACCGTAAATGTAATTTTCCATAATAATTTTAATTTATCGAAAACACCCTACCTTGCAACCATGTCTCGATAGCCTGAGCCCAAATGGTTTGATACCGCTGGTCGCGAATTAGAATATATTCGTTGTCTGATAGTAAATTCGAAGTTTTTTTAAATGAAAAACTGATGTCGGAAAGCTCCGGATTATCTCCATAAATCCATTGTTCAATATCGGAGCTTTTATAAATGGTAGCTGGCGGACCGAAAATTATATAAATCATACCCCTATCGGTTTGCCAACCTTGTTTGTAAGTACCAAAAAATGTGTTGGCGAGAATCACCCTGTTGTAATAAACACGTATTAGCTCTTTCGCTCTGTGAGGATCAGAACTGAGATTCAACCAAAAATTATCAATTTCCGTTTTAGG
>JAGOLH010000094.1:0-6714 GCA_017994175.1 Bacteroidales bacterium
CATGATTCATAATCATGAGGTCGGCGGTTCAATCCCGCCTCTCGCTACAGGAAAAAACAAGGGTTGCAGAGTTTTATGCAACCTTTCTTTTTAAAAATAAACGGTTCTACTGCAAATTTAATGGGTAAATTTAGCTTAACGGATTATTACAATAAGGTAAATAGGCATATACACCTATCTACTAACGGTATTCTTAAAATAGTGTTATTTGCCATGTAATCAATCATATAAAGTTATTAATACAACTCTTGCGTTCAAATGAGTTCAGTGCATATTTAAGTGAAAATTCTCTAATACTACGCAATAGAAAAATAACGAGCTTATTTGTTGATAATCAATGAAGTATATTTATTAAATTTCCTATTGCTGATTTTGGGTTAAATGAATTTTGATTAGCGATTATCGCGCTCTTTTTTTTTAAATAAACTACCACGATTCATTTGATATAATGTATATTATTTGCATTTTTATGAAATGTTTGATATTATAATCCCAAATCGTAATAGTACTGATAATGAAAAAATAACAGGAATATTCCCAATAAATCATTAAACAATGAACAGAATTACCTACTTCTATAATGATAGTTTTTTATTCTTAGCGGCGATAAATGATGGTACCAGTGGTTTTTTTGTACTCTTTACCAACGAGCCAGATCCCAAATGGAAATTTATAATTCCGGGAAGCGAACGATGGGATGCGTATCATCAAAATATATATTACACACATCACGATTATGAGCCTTGCCCCGATGAAATCAGCCGTAATTTGCCTCCCTTACCCGAAGTGCCTGAGCATACTCATATGAAATGGGGGGATAACTTTCCTGTGCAAAAATTACATTGTTCAGATTATCCTTTTATATCGGCACAGATTTCAGAAACGGGCTTAAATACATTGCAATACTGGATTGTCTTGTACGAAGACTTATATGAGTCGAAATTTGGAGATGGAACATTTCTATATTTTAAAGGAGCTGTATATGAACAGGAACAAGAAGCAACAACATTTGCTAAGACGATGAATGCCAAAGGATCATGGCCGGATGAAGAAGCTTATACGTGCAAACTTTTGAAAATCATGAAAAAAGACGATGAACTCGAAGTCATTGAAGGGAGACCAAAGCCATTGGAGCATTACAAGATTGAAAAGGTTCTGGCCAGAGTGGATCACATTCTGAATCCTGATAGTGCTGCTCAGTTTGGCGATTGGGAAGAGTACGGGCGTTATAACTAAACAAGAGCAAGGATTTTTTAATGAAAAAGATATTGTATATTGATTTGGACAATGTTCTGGTTGATTTTAAAACTGGAATTGACAGGTTGAGCGAAGACTTAAAAAAGAAATATGAGGGCAGCCTTGATGATGTTCCAGGAATTTTTGGGAGGTATTCAGTTTATTTATGGTGCAGTCGACTATCCTAGAGGTGTGAAAACAAAACCTACTACCAAGAGTAAAACTATATATTATTGTCGACACTGCGGCTATGAACAAGAAAATGACTTTGAATATTGCCCAAAGTGTTTAAAAATGACCATGGATCTACAATTTGAGAATTAATAATAATTTTAACCTTTTTTTACCTTAATCCCAACAGTTATGAGAGACTTTACATTCGACGAAATCAAAGAAATTCACACTCGAATTACAATCAATGGTGGATCAGGAATATTACAATTAGAAGAAATACTATTATCTGAAGAATATTCTGAATGTCAGTTTTATGCAATGTTTAGTAAAATACCAATGGACGACTGGGATTATGAAGGTGCCTATTTCTTTAAAGAAGATGCAATGAAAAACCACGACAAAGTTGTTGCAAAGTGGGGTATGCCTGGTTTAGGTGTTAATATAAGCTATGATCCTATAGGCGTGCAGAGTCTAAAAGCATATGATCCGAGCCTAAGAAGCAAATATGTCAGCAGTTTATATATGGAATATTTTTTTGATATTGATAAGTTTTTTAATTTTAAACCTAAATCGTAAATAAATAATGGAATAGAAGAAATCGACGAGGAATTTTAAAAATTATCACTATTTGAGTTAAAGGAATTGATTGCCTTACTTGAGAAGAAATTGTCATCATATAATTCTTACCAACCGATTGAAATATGCGAGATAATAGAGCAAAATATCAAGGACATCAATGATGAAATAATAGAAGATCAGCTCGACTCTTTAAATGGTATTATTGATGGCATACTTGCTGCAAGACGAATGAATGACCTCGCCATTCATACCGGAATCGGACAATACATGAATGATTGCCACAGAGAAATTAGCGACGCTCATAGCACATACAGAGAATTCAGAAGGGAAATATTTGCGATTTTGGGGTTAACCTCGAATTAGAAAATGATACAAAATGAATTACTGATTGTATTGAATTCTAAAAAATGAAAATTCCTAAGGGCGTTAATCCTTAATGCATCTCACCGAAATACCGATTTTCTTGTCGAAGCTGGCCCTGAAAACTGTTCCGTCAGAATAACTTAGACTTCGTCCCCATGCGCCATTGGGGTTCTGTTGGGTTGTTGCCCACCACCTGCATTTTTGAGTTATTTCAACAAACTCGTTTTCGTTATTGAGCATGCCTGAAGGTGTCATATCGAACCCGCTTGAGCCGAAATCAGGGTCATTAACCAGATCATCAATTGCCCACAATTCGCTCACACCTGCGAGTTTAGCGCCCTCGTTATCGCCACGCCATCCCCATGTGGTTTCATTATAAGGGAAGCTTGTTTCACAGTGCGATGAAGTGCATACAGCCCTTTCTAGCTCAGTAATCTCATTATGACTGGGTAGATGCCATCCGGATGGACAAATTCCGGTAACTCCGCTGGGTGTATTGTTACTAGGTGCTTCACCATTCATTGCTGCTGCCCAGTTGTAAAGTGCCCCGTAAATTTGGTAATTCTCTGTTGCCATAGCTTCTTCTAAATCGTTACCATCATAGCCATACACATAAATAAATGCTTCCGTTACCGAAATTGTTTCGGGACCGGTAACCGATGGAAGATATCGCAGATTTTCAGCCATCCAGCATTGTGATCCGATTTTAGCAGTTCTATAAATACTACCGTCTCTCAAATCAGTGAAAGGACAACCGCATTGAAACACAGGAATAACCATGAAATCGAATACATAGGATTCGTCGCTGTAAGGTGAAGCATAAATTGTGTCACTGATAAGTATCTCAGAGGTGGCATAACCAATGTACTGCAGTTCATCGCCAGGTGACCACATAAACTCTGATTGGGTTGATTTATTGATCATTATCTCATTACCTGACTCAGCATAATTGAGCGTAGGACTCCCTTGATTTTCGTTGCTGATGCACAATAATTGTGTAGTGATGCGAGCTTCATTACATATTGCCGAAACTATATAAAATCCATTTGGAACCGATTGAAGAATGAATTTATGTAAACCTGCGCGGAGTTGTTGTGAGCACATAGCGAATTCGCGACCTGATATATTGCTTACTACCAAATGAACCTTACCACTTTGTGGAA
Source organism: Bacteroidales bacterium (assembly GCA_017994175.1). Taxonomy (GTDB): domain Bacteria; phylum Bacteroidota; class Bacteroidia; order Bacteroidales; family ML635J-15; genus JAGOEF01. The sequence goes on from JAGOLH010000094.1 coordinate 3,516, forward strand.
CGGTAAGATGAATTGAAGTGCTATTACTGAATGGGTTTGGAATGCCGGTAATAGCAAAGATTGTAACATCCGTATTTTGCATACTGACACCGGTAGTGGTTAAGGTAAGAACCGTATCAGGGTTGTACAGTACTGTATCGGCACCCTGTGTAATGTTCCTGATATGTATACTGTCGAGCGGGACATGTGAGCATATATATTCTGCTGAAAAGGTAAGTTCAATAGTATTTTGTCCCAATAGGGCAGTAGAAAACGTCATCCATATAAATACCGGAAATAAAGTTTTGTTTACCATCATGCTATTTCATTTAATAGATATTCTCAAAGGTAGAGAATCCTATTAAAAACAAAATGTGTTTTCGCGCAAAAATGATCCGCCTTTGAAACGGTGTTATAAGAATTTCCCTAGATTCAACAGTAGGGTCTCTTTCTGCTGAAAACCAACGAATCGTTCAGCTTCGCGCCCGTTTTTAAAGACAATTAAGCATGGAATGCTTCGGATATTGTATTTGGCAGCTAGTTCTTTAGCATTATCGATATTCACTTTAAAAAATTTGATTTTACCGCTTGTTTCAACAGCCAGTTCTTCTAGAACAGGATGCATCATTTTACATGGTCCGCACCAGTCGGCATAAAAGTCCACAAGAACAACTCCCTTTTTTGTGTTTTTCGTGAAGTTACTTTCGTTGAGTACTTTAATACCTGAGCTGTTGTTTTGCGCAAAACTTTCTCCCAAACCTGAAAAGATCACAGCTAGTGTAATTCCAATAATTTTAATTATGTGCTTCATATTTTATTTGATGTTGAATTAATTATGTAACGTAGAATCTCATGCAAATTGTCTGCCTCAATTGGTGTAAAATCTTTTTTTGACCTGAACCAGGTTAGCTGTCGCCTTGCAAGATGGCGTGTGTTGCGTTTGATAAGTCTGATTGCTTCATTTCTATCAATAATTCCGTCGAAGTACATAAAGAATTCGCGGTAACCTATCGTTTTTAGAGGCACAAGCTGCTTGAATCCGTACAAATTACGAGCTTCCTGCTCCAGTCCGGCTGCAAGCATAGAGTCCACACGCTTGTCGATTCTCTGGTACAATTCATCTCTGTTGCGTTGAAGAAGGATTTTAACCATGTTGAAGGGACGCACTTTATGCTGTTTTACACGATATTGCGAATAAGGAATCCCTGTAAGTTTTTTCACTTCAAGGCCTCTTAATACACGTTGAATGTTGTTTTTATCGACTTCCCGATAATACACTGGGTCGGCTTTTTCGAGTTCGTTAAGCAGGTACTCCAACCCGTAGGTTTTAAGGGTTTGATTTAGTTCATCACGCACTTCCTGATTGTATTCCGGCATAAAGTCGATTCCCTGCATGATGGCATCGAGATACATTCCTGAGCCAGCTGATAAAATCAACACACTGTGCCGATGAAACAAGGACTCAATTAGCTCCATAACATCGGTTTCGTACCTGCCGGCATTGTAGTAATCGTGAACAGACAGATTCCCAATGAAATGGTGTTTTACAATTTTTAATTGGTCCGGGGAGGGGCAGCCTGACCCGATCTGCATTTCACGAAACATCTGCCTCGAATCGCAATTAACAATTTCGGTATTGAAATGCTTCGCCAGATTTATGCAAACTTCGGTTTTACCAACGCTGGTTGGACCGGCGATTATAATCAGGCTGCAATCCTGAATCATAAATCATAGTTTTCGATGTCGTCGAATTCACTGGGGTCAATGTTGTCCAAATCGTCAAAATCATCAGTGATTTCGTCTTCGTAGCGCATTTCGCTGATCTCTTCTACTTTTATTTGTTGGGGAGGAATACCACTGCAGAGAGTACATATCGGAAATTCCAGTGATTCATCGCTTTTTTCGAATTCCCTAATGTTAACTACTTCGAGAAGGAAGAGGCGTACCGAGAAAAAATCGTAGATATAAATTAACCGTTGCCCTTTGTGATTGAAAAAGCGATTCAAAGGAGTGCTATCCATTAGCAATGATTCTTTTTGCTCTTCTTCATCCATTATTTGCATTACAATTTCTTCTTTTTTCTCCCAGCGCTCATTCGAAACGTAAAACGAAGTCATGATGGAAGGATCGTAGTCGCACGACAACTGAATTGCTTCATGCAACTCTAAAAAACTGCTGTCGTCGAAAATTTCGATATCTCTTGCAAAATTTTCTTTTTCCGGCGATATTATTCTGAATTTTAAAATCATAATTACAAATTTAATAAAAAATTAAGCGTATCAATACCATCGGCATATTCATTTAATTTCGGCTGCTGCGTTTGCCCTAAAGGCGTGTTTTCCAGCCCGGTGTTTTTGCCAACAATACATTGCAAAATTAATGAACGTGAGCTTAAAGCGTCCTGCACTTCTTGCAAATTTTTGTAATACGTGTAATGAAGCATGGATACAGGTGATGCGGTTTTATCGTTTTCGGTAAGCAGCAGATTGCCGGAATCGAAATAGCTAACACGATTGAATTGAAGTATCGCTTTTTGATATTCATAATTATTAAAATATTTATGATGGTACGATACAACAGGGTAGCTTTCTGCACAAACCTTCAGCAACCGGTCGAAGCAATATCCCTCGGGTACGAAAATATGACTTACACTCCGGCAACCCAGGCCAAAAAAAAGAAATATATCATCAGCGAGTTTGGCCAGATCTTCCTCGTCTTCATTTCCGGTAAGAATGGCAGTCGAATTTCGGTTTCGGCGTATTATATGCGGATATTTTCCAAAATAATAGTCGAAGTATCGGCCTGTGTTATTGCTTCCGGTGGCAATAACAGCATCAAAATCTTGGAAATAATTGTCGGTAAATGTAATTTTACTGCGCAGGAAAGGGAATTCTCCAATGATTTGATCGATGTACCATTTGGGCAGTAACTTGTCTTTAGAGCTCATTTTAATCTCAATATTCATCCCGCAAGCAATGCAGCACAGCAAATCGTGAAATCCAACAAGGGGTATGTTACCTGCAAAAACAAGCGCAATATTTTTACCGCCTGATACATTATCTATTCCAGGGTATTCAGCCAGCCAACTTTCGGTGTTTTCTCCTGTGAGAAGGGTGCTCCAGTGCTGAAGCGCATATTTAACATTTTCAGGGGTAAACCAGTTGTTCGCGAAGAATACCTTTTCGAATCCATCAAAACGATGTTGATATTCGTCATTAAG
>JAGOLH010000094.1:6814-9536 GCA_017994175.1 Bacteroidales bacterium
CAGCAACTTATTGTTGCAATCGATAGAATCCCAAGGGTAAGAACTGCACCGGATCCGGGAAGTTTAACCTGCATTGGTTGAGGCGGTTTCATCGCATTTTGCGCATCCTTTATCTGTTGTTGCTGTATGAGTATTTCTTCAGGGCATGCATCATTGTTACCCATAGTATCTGCAGGCTCCGGCTGAATTATATTTTCGCTTACCGGGTTTTCATTTTCCGTATTCTTCTCGGTAGAACTTGGCGATTCGGGAGAATTGTTTTCTAAATCGGTCATAATAAATCGAAATTAAATATTTTACAAAAATAACTGATTATAATTATCGCAACATTAATTATGAAAAAGAACTTCAATACTATATGTCCTTTTTTGAACTCAAATTTTAGGTGCAGCATTAAAAACACAAACATTGCAACGAGCGGAAACAAAGCAGGATATAGCAAGATGCTTTCGGCAAGGTTGCCGTGGAGTAATTCCATTATTGAGCGTTGCATCCCGCATCCGGGACAATCGTATCCGGTAATAGCCTTAATAGGGCAAGGAATCAGATGATATGCCAGAATACCTGTCATTTGATTTCAAAATTATGTAAAATTATATAGTTTTGACTATGGCTGTTTATTTATTAAATGAAGAAATAGTTTTTCCAGACCCCAGGCTGGCTGATAGTGACGGATTGCTTGCAGTTGGAGGCGATTTGAGCGCTGAAAGGCTGTTACTTGCATATTCAAATGGTATTTTCCCATGGTACAATCCCGGCGAAGAAATTATGTGGTGGGCTCCTGATCCGCGCTTTGTACTCTTTACGGAAGACTTTAAAACCACAAAATCGTATCGAAGCCTAATTAGAAATCACAATTTTGCCATTTCCTTCAACCAAGCGTTCCCCAAAGTTATTAAGGCATGTAAAACAAGAAAGCGGCAAGGTCAACCAGGTACCTGGATTACAGAAGCAATGAGAAAAGCATATATTACATTGCATAATAAAGGATTTGCTGTTTCGGTAGAAGTGTGGGATAACGACTTACTTGTTGCCGGTTTGTACGGAGTGATAACAAGACATGTTTTTTGCGGTGAATCGATGTTCCATACTGTGAACAATGCAGGGAAAGTTGCTGTATATCATTTGGTTGAGCTTTGTAAAATAGGAAAAATCAAGCTCATTGATGTGCAAATGCATTCCGTATTTTTTGAACAAATCGGGGCTGCTTATATACCATTGTCGGAATATCTTCATATCTTGCAAGATGAATTATGAGGAAACATAAATCAAATATTGCGGAGAGGATTTCGGATTTTGTTACCGGGCATGAAATTGGTTACAATGCTCGTTTACTTTGTGCTGTAAGCGGAGGTGTCGATTCTGTCGTTATGCTGGAAGTACTATTAAAAGAAGGTTTTAAATGTGCGGTTGCTCACTGTAATTTCAAACTCCGTGGCAATGAATCGGATGGAGATGAGAACTTTGTGCAACACCTCACAGAAACGCATAAACTTGATTTTCATGTTAAATCATTTGCTACTTCCGATTACGCTCTGGAGAAAGGGGTAAGCATACAAATGGCTGCCCGCGAGCTGCGTTACCAATGGTTCAACGAGTTAATGAATAATTTTGGTTACGATTATCTGGCACTTGCCCATCATGCTGACGATTGTGTGGAAACCGTGCTGATTAACCTGGCCCGTGGCACCGGCATCAGTGGTATTGCAGGAATTCCCGAAATAAGTGGAAAAATGATCCGGCCAATGATTCAGCTCAGACGGCAGGAAATACTGGCCTATGCAAAGAAAAATAAAATAAAATTCCGAATCGACTCTTCGAACAACGAAGTTAAATATCACCGCAATTTAATACGGCATCGCATTGTACCTTTATTCGAACAAATCAACCCTTCATTCACCGAAACAATGCTGCAGAATATTGAACATTTTAAAGCGGGTAATTTATTATTTGCAGCTGCTTCGAATGAGCTGCTCCATCGTTGCGTACGAAAAAACGAAGAGGAAACCATCATAGAAATCGATAAAATTCCGGAAGAAGCAGTCAGAAATGGTACATTTTTCTCACTGCTAAGGGAGCTTCACATTTCGGCAAACGCATCGGACGAAGTAATTAAAATATTGTCGGGCCAATCCGGGAAAATGGTATTTGATGGTAGCAAGCAAATTCTTCGTGACAGAAATACTCTTATTATTCGTGAAAAAGCAGTACACGAAGAAACCATATGCTATATCGAAAACGATACCCGATTTATATCTGAACCCGTTGTGCTTCAAATAAAGCTTATTCACAGAAATCACTTGCCAAGTATTCCTGACGATTCAAAAGTAGCCTGTATCGATTACGCCAAAATATCTTTTCCGCTCTCTATACGCAAATGGAAAAAAGGAGACCGGTTTATCCCTTTGGGAATGAGCGGTTATAAAAAGCTTAGCGACTTTTTTACCGATAATAAGGTAACAAGGTTCGATAAGGAAAACACATTTTTGCTGTTATCGGGAACTGACATTGTATGGATAATCGGAATGCGGATTGATGAAAGATATAAGATTGCAAAAACGACCGAATGGATTTATTTACTTAGTTTATAAAAATTGTTAGAAATGAAATGGTTAAAAATCATACTTGTGTCGATTGCATTTTTGGGTGCAACAGCAATGGTATTATTATTTTCAGGTTGTAGTCAGCAAAAATCAGGAGATAATTTGCAGAAGCACCGGTA
>JAGOLH010000022.1 GCA_017994175.1 Bacteroidales bacterium
CATCCACGAAGGAGCAACAACACCACCCGTCGAAATACAGATTGCTTCGGGTTTTCAACCCTCGCAATGACGGGAGGTAAAACGATGCGCTCATTCCACCACAACCTTTCCAATAACATCTGCTATTTTATTTCTCCCTGAAATATATCTGGATTGGAACTCCTGAAAACATAAAGTTTTCGCGGATTTTGTTTTCGAGATACCTGCGATACGGTTCTTTTATGTACTGCGGATGATTTGCGAAAAATGCAAATGCCGGTGTGGGGTTATTCAATTGCACAGCATATTTTATTTTAATCTGCAAGCCCCGTGAAGTAGGAGGATGAAAAGCATTCACTGCCTCGGTTACCACTTCGTTGAGTTTTGAGGTTGTTATTTTGCGGGTACGGTTTTCGAAAACCTGCATGGCTGTTTCAAGAACCTTATGCACGCGTTGTAATTGCAGCGCCGAAATAAAAAGCACCGGGAAATCGGTAAAAGGTGCCGTTTTCCTGAAGATATTTTCCTGATAGCTTTTTGCCGTATTGGTATCCTTTTGCATAAGGTCCCATTTGTTTACAAGCAATACCAATCCTTTACGCTTTCGCAGCACAAGGTTCATGATATTGATATCCTGCGATTCTATTCCGGCGACAGCATCAATCATTAACAGGCATACATCGGAGTTGTCGATGGCTTTTACAGCCCGCATAACCGAGTAAAACTCGAGGTTATCGGTAACTTTTTCCTTTTTTCGGAGACCAGCTGTATCGGTAAGAATAAAATTATATCCGAATTTATTGAATTTGGTGTCGATGGCATCGCGGGTGGTTCCGGCAATATTGGTAACTATGTTGCGTTCTTCGCCGGTAAGCGCATTTACGAGCGACGATTTACCCACATTCGGACGACCAATGATGGATATTCTGGGCAAATCATTATCATTCGACTTCTCACCCGGAGGGATTGCTTTTACAACAGCATCAAGGAGCTCTCCTGTTCCCTGTCCGCTGATTGATGAAATACAAAACAGCTCGCCCAACCCCAGCTGGTAGAATATATAGGTATCCTGTTGACGGAGGTGATTATCCACTTTATTCACTACGGGAATAACCGGTTTGCGGCTTTTCCGGAGCATATCTGCAACATTCTGATCGAGGTCGGTGATTCCGGTTTCCACATCAACCATGAACAAAACAACATCGGCTTCGCTTACTGCAATGCGTACCTGTTTGGCAATTTCCAATTCAAACACATCATTGGCACTTTCGACATACCCACCGGTATCTACAACCGTAAAGTCGACTCCATTCCATAAGCATAATCCATAAATCCTGTCACGGGTAACTCCACTGATGTCGTCGACAATAGCATCGCGGGCTTCAGTGAACCGGTTGAATAATGTCGATTTACCGACATTAGGTCTTCCAACTATTGCAACAATTCCTGCCATAATATCCGAATTTTCTATCTGTAACCAAAACTATCGAGCATTCTATCGCTGTTTCGCCAGTCTTTTTTCACCCTGACGAACATTTCCAGAAAGACCGGTTTCCCGAAAAAAGTCTCTGTATCGATACGGGCTGCTGTCCCTACTTTTTTAAGTGCTTCTCCCTTATGTCCGATGACAATTCCTTTCTGGCTTTCACGGGCAACATTAATTACCGCTGATATATTAATAATCTTTTCTGTTTCTTTGAACGATTCAATTTCAACCTCAACTGAATAGGGTATTTCTTTCTTGTAGTTCAACAAAATTTTTTCTCTGATGATTTCCGAAACAATGAACCGTTCGGTTTTATCGGTAAGTTGATCGTCGGGGAACCATTTGGGCCCTTCGGGTAGTAAATCCCGTATTTTCTGAAAAAGCAAGTCAACCTGATAACCGGTTAATGCAGACACCGCCACTACATCGCGTTCAGGAAAAACCGATTTCCATTCAGCAATTACTGAATCGGTTTCGGCCGGCGACACCAGATCAACTTTGTTGACAACCACAATTACAGGAATTTGTGCGGATTTAACCCTTTCAACAAACTCGCTGTTTTTTTCTGATTTATCCAAAATGTCGGTAACATAAATAATAATATCCGCATCCGAAATTGCAGTACTTACAAATGACATCATTCTTTCCTGCATGCGGTAATTAGGCCTGATAATGCCGGGTGTATCGGAATATACAATCTGAAAATCGTCGCCGTTAACAATGCCAAGAATGCGATGCCTGGTAGTTTGCGATTTTGAGGTAATAATGGAAATACGTTCGCCCACCATGCAATTCATCAGCGTTGATTTCCCAACATTTGGGTTACCTATAATATTAACAAAACCCGACCGATGCATAGTATTTCTTTTGAAAATGCGTTGCAAATATAACGAAGTTCCGGCAATTCCGGTAATTTATATAATTGGCAGACTGAAAGGCATTTTCATTCCATTTATTAATTTTGCATCAGATAAAACGCTATAATGAATATTGAAGAACTCAGGGAATATTGTCTGAACAAACCGGGCGTTACCGAACATCTGCCGTTCGATGAAGTAACTTTGGTTTTCAAAGTCCAAGGGAAAATGTTTGCATTACTTCCGACTGATCACGAACTCAGCATTACCCTTAAATGCATTCCTGAGTACGCCGAAGAGCTGAGGGAACGTTTCGACTCTATTGTTCCGGCATTTCACATGAATAAAACGCATTGGAATACAATATACATGGAACAGGGTGCTCCTGAAAAGCTGGTTAAGGAACTCATCGACCTATCGTATCAGTTGGTTTACGATAATCTTCCCCGGAAACTAAGAGTGCTGAAAGGAGAATACGCTCAATTGCTAAAAAAATGCCCGTAACTGAACTCCCCCTGTGTGTACTGTTTTAGCATCTTCGGCAGCACGACCGTTATAACTGAGGTTTATCTGCAAACCATTGGCGAGCTGATGCTGAAAACTCAGCTGCCATGTGAGGTTGTTTCCCGGCAATAAGCCCTCAAGCATTTCGTAACCTACCGAACTGTTGCTGCTGCCATCGAACAGCATGAGAATGTAATTGACATTGAAACTCAATGCCCCACGCTTTACCGAACTCAATCGGTATTCAAAGCCTGCATCATGGCTTACAAGAGATTCTGCTCCGGTAAGATTCGATTTGTTTTTGTATTTGTACTTAAGCTCTATTCGGTTTTGAATATTGGGCTGAAAATATACCGACGCCGTGTTTTCGAGAAATCTTATATCATAGTTTCTGCTTACAAAATACTGAGAATCGTATCCTTTATTACCCATGGCAATCAGGTTATTGAACTGAAAGGTATTTCTTATGGAAAACCGAAGCATAACTTCGTGCCTCAACAAAATACGACTGTCGAAACCATTTACCAGCAGCAACTTATTCCTATTGTTCAGAAAAATATAATCAAATCCGAATTTGGGGTTGCCCTTATTAAACGAAAACTCGTTACGGATGGTGTTATTTAACGACACAAGAGAAGTGTCGCTTACATTGTTTGCAAACGGGTTTGCGTAGGTTGCTACCTGGTCTGCGGTGTTTTTACTGCTTATTTTATATGCGAACTGATCGGAAAAACGGGTCATAAAACCGGCAAAACCGGTAAGGTTTTTCCATTTCTGGGCAGGCCTTATATTTAACATCTGGCTAAACTGATTGGTATAGGTTTTAATATAATCGGTGGTTGTTGTAAAATACCTGATATAATTGGCCTGATCCTGGAAATAGGCAACTTCAAATTCATCAAGTTCCTGCACACCATTATTATTATAATCAGTCCACATATATACTCCCTGACCCGGAGCAACTTCTAAATACGAAAACTCTGTTTTCCGTTCCATGGCAGATCCGATTTCATAGAAAGTTGCCGAGCTTACAGCTCCTTTCAGAATTTTAAAACTGTACTCAACCCTGCCGGTGAGGTTATCCTGGGGTTCTGCCTGCGTAACCGAATCGTTATAAATATTCAGCATTCTGAAATTACTTAAAACGCTCAACGATTGACTATAGCTTTTCAGCAATTTCAGTTCAAGGTCGAAATCGTGTGAACCTGTGCTATTACTAAAGTTGCCTAAGTAGGGCAAAGCATCGGTTCTGTTGCGATACGCTAAAAGAAATCCGTTTTTCGACGAATCGGGAGTCTGCATAAAAAACCTATACTGAAACCAACGGAAACTGTTACCTGCAAGAGAATCGGTTTGGTTATATCTCCATGCATTGTACTCCTGTTCTTCCCCTGCTCCAATTTTAAAGAATTTGAAATTTCGTGATACAGATGCCTTTTGACGTAAAAAGGATGTGGTAAAAATAGTATCCGAGGTTTTCAGAAACGAAGCCTCAGCATTAAACTGCCATCTTCCGGTATCGATTCCGCCAAAAGCTTTATTGTTGTACCCAGCATATATTCCGGGCCGATTCAGAAGGTCGAAACTGTAGGCTGCGTGTGCTTTATTTTTATGGGCATAGTTCAGATTAATTCCTGCCAATTGTTCAAAGTGCAGGGCATTTGCATCGTTCAGGTTCCAGTCGCGCGCAAACTCCGCTTCACGGTAGTTTTCCACGGCATCAAAATTTTTATCGGCAAACTGGTATCTGGCACTAAAAAACAGGCTGTCGGAAGTAGTTGAAAAAATTCGTTGACTGAGTTGGAACTTTGCCGCATAGCCAGTATCATCCGATTTATCGTATTTGGAAAACAGATTCTGATCGTTAATACTGATGGCTGTTTCGGCTGATAACACTGTTGATTTCGAAAGTCTATATTTCCCTCCAAGGCTGAATGCTTGTTTTTTCTTCGGAGTAACCAGTAGTATCACCGGTTCGTAATTACCCTGCATCACTCCGTTTATGGGTGCAACCCACTGGAATACCCTGCCGTTGGCTGAAGAAATGCTTTTTATATAATTGCCGTTTGCCTCCCCCACATACGAGAAACCCAGTCGATATACGGCCAGACTTTCATCGTTGGAATACACAAACACCGAATCGTACTGAACAGCACCGACAATAGTATCAACCATTCTGTATCGTATTTCCGTGGCACTGAATCCAACGCTGTCAAAATTGGGAACAACAGCATCCGACAGGTTATCGCCAATCTGTGAAAGAAGCAGTTTTTCGGAATAGGTTAGATTTTGGTCGTAGGGCTGGTTTTTATTATCTTGTTCTGAGTACACATTGAACCAGAAGTTTCCTTTTGAGGTTTGTAAATTATGATTACTTGTTATTAAAAAACGCGTATAGCTTCTTTCGGAATATTCGAACTCGGCAATGATGCGTGTATCTTTGGTAACCGGAAGTTTGGCAGTGAATGTCAGCTCACCGGTATTGTAATCGATGGTATAGTCGTTTTCCTGGCCCCGCTGCATCAACTCACCGTTGATATATACTTTTTCGGTACCTGCAAGAATAATAATATAGGTCTCGTTGTTTGCTCCGGTCAACTTATACGGGCCCTGAATACCCTCGATCTGCTGAATTGTTTGTCGCCGGTATTTTCCTTTCGCCACCGAACCTCCAAGGCTTGAAGTAATAGTGATATTCTTCGAAATATTGTAGTCGATCAATGAAAATTTAATGCCCTGAACTTTCTTGTTATAGTTCAGGAAATATCCCTGTGGCTTTTTTTCTTCAAAATCGCCTGCTGTCAGGCTAAACCTTTTGCTGAAAACAGTTATGAATACCTTATCGAATTCCTGTAGTTGTTGTGCATTTCCATCGGGTTGAATCGGGATATTGTTATCGGAAATTGCGGCGAGTATTTCGATATCATCGCTGAGTTTTCCTGACAATTGAAGATTCAGGTTTGAGTTCAGTATTGCATCCTGATTGTTGCCAAAACTTATACCCCGTGCAATACTCCCCTTTCGGTTCAGCTCAGTGCTATTAAAAAAACCGTCAGCATTCGATTGATAACTAAAAATATCGGTTTCTTCGTCCCCGAGTAAAGAACTGCTCAGAAAGTGCTCGCGTTTTTTATGACTGTAGGGTTTAACAAATGAAAACGAAAAACTACGATAAACAACCGTTACCTGTTTTCCGACAATACTTTTATGCGGAATGATTCTGGCTTCAGCGTATTCGATTCTATAGCAGCTATCAGGAATAATATTATTATTTTCATCATACAACACAACGCTTCCATCAACAATACTCAAGCTGTCGAGCTGAACCGTATCGCTAATAATACACTGTGTTTTTTTAAGGTTAATACTTTCCTGTGCCACTACATTGTGTGTGCAAAAAAGAATAAAAACCGCTATCAGAAATAATAACTTCAGCTTGTATGAGTTTAAGATAAAAGTACAACATTTGCGAAATAGAACGAAATTAATTTGATTTTAGCATATTCTGAAATATTAAAACCACTTGCTCCCGACAATATTGAAAAAATAGTATTTTTGACCCGTCCATTATGCCTATGCAACGATTTCTGACAGCCAGTATTTTTCTTTTAGTAAGTATCCCGTTATTTGCTCAGATAAAGGATTCCACGATTAACATCTGGCAGGTTGAGATAAATTATTCGTTTCAGGTTCCCGGTGGAGACCTTGCAAAGAAATATGGCGTAAATTCAACCATTGGTGCAGGTCTAACTTACAAAACCCGAAACAATTTTATGTTTGGTGGTGAAATAAGCTATCTGTTCGGGACAAAAATTAAAAGAGATACCACAATACTCGATGCACTCCGAACCTCAAACCGGCAGATAATAAATGAGTATGGCGAATACGCCACGGTAATGTTTACCGAAACGGGGTTTTATGCCGGACTGAAAGCCGGAAAACTTTTTCCCATAGGTAAGCCCAACAGCAATTCCGGGATTATTTTTCAGATGGGAGGCGGCTTACTGCAGCACCATATCCGAATCGAGAATAAAGATAATAATGTTCCAAGCATTCTGGGCGATTACAAAAAAGGATACGACAGACTTTGCAACGGATTTGCCGCCAAAACATTTCTGGGCTACCAGTACCTCGATAATAAATCGCATTTTAATTTCTATGTTGGAATAGAGTTTTATCAGGCATGGACTAAATCAAGACGCGATTTTAATTTCGATACCATGAGTCGTGACGATGTACTGTATCACGATTATTTGTATTCGTTAAGGGCTGGCTGGATTTTACCCCTGTATTATCGAAACCCTAATGAGTTTTACTATTATTAATTAAAGTATGCTGATTGTTTACCGGATATTTACAGGACTGTATTTTCTGGCTGTTAGAATTGCTGCTTTATTCAATCCGAAAGCAAAGCTAATGATAAAAGGCCGTAAAAACTGGGAGGCACTGCTTCGGAAAAACACCGACACACAACATTCCTGGATATGGTTTCATTGTGCATCGCTCGGAGAATTTGAACAGGGAAGGCCGCTTATCGAAAAAATAAAACAAATGCATCCCCATAAGAAAATATTGTTGAGCTTTTTCTCACCCTCGGGTTACGAAATGCGCAAAAATTATGCTTATGCCGATTATGTTTGTTATCTTCCGTTCGATACCAGAAAAAATGCTGCTGAATTCTTTAGCATCATTCGCCCGGAAGCCTTAATTCTTGTTAAGTACGAACTTTGGTATTATTTCATCAACAAAGCCGCTGAAAGTAAAACTAAAGTATTTCTTATTTCCGCAATTTTCCGAAAGAAGCATTGGCTATTACGTTTTAAAACCTTTTTTGCAAAAAAAATTCTTCTAACATTTGATTGGATATTTGTTCAGGACAATCAATCTTTACAGCTTCTTCAAAATTTTGAGTGCAGCAATTGTTCCGTGGAAGGCGATACCCGTTTCGACAGGGTAATACAGATTGTATCGGAACCCTATTCAAATACTTTAATTGAAATCTTCAAAGGCAATTCCATGTGTTTGATTGCCGGCAGCACATGGCCTGCCGATGAAGTAATATTATCGCAGACTTTCCGGAGCTATGCCGGTAGGTTAAAGCTCATTGTTGTGCCACACGAAATACACCGTAAACATATAGATGATATATTATCGCTTTGGGGAAAAAATTGCCTTGTTTACTCTGAAACAGATAATGCCGCCTTAGGCAATGCAGATGTAATGGTAATCGACAAAATGGGACTGCTTTCACGATTGTACCGCTACGCAGATATTGCATACATCGGTGGAGGTTTCGGAAAGGGTATTCACAATACGATTGAAGCTGCCGCTTATGGTGTGCCTGTTTTTTTCGGCCCGGCATTCAGAAAGTTTAATGAAGCTGTTGGTTTGATTCATTGCGGTGCGGCATTCTGCGTTCATAATTCAACAGACCTTACTAATGGGATTGCTCCATTTTTACTAAATAAAAACGCTGCAGAAATCCCCGGAAAAATTGCTGCAGATTTTGTTTTTTCAAATAAGGGTTCTGTCGACCGGATTTATGATAAAATAACTGGTTTTTTGTTTTAAATGATGTTTTTAGCCTATTTTTTGTTTTTTTTATCCCAAAATGATTGTTGAAAATTATTCTCACCAAATCATTCAACCATCTGAATTTCAAACATTTGCATTGTCAATAGGTTTGTCTAAAATAATTAAACAGATAATTGTTTATAAATTAGAATTTGCTTGTGAATAGTGCCTATTTTCAAGCATTTACAAGTAATTTAGAGGTTAATTTCTTTTTTTTTCGTAAAGCTTGTGTTTTACTATCTTCTTGATTTTCTGATAGTTATTCCCAGCAACAATTTATGTTAATATTGATGTTAAAAAAACAAATGTTATCGATTTTATTCATTATTTATTTTAGTGTGGCAAAAACACGCAACCATATCAAAGATTTAAGAACTTTTAAAAATATTAACCTTTATGCTATTGGTAGAACCACAAACTGAGACAAAAACGGTGACTGAAAACCTAAGAACTTACACCGACGAAGAAGCATTTTTAGCCACTCTCGATTATTTCAAAGGAGACGATCTGGCTGCCCGAGTGTGGATTAACAAGTACGCGCTGAAGGATTCGGACGGCAATTTGTATGAACTTACACCCGACGACATGCACCGTCGTCTTGCACGGGAATTGCATCGCATCGAGATGAAGTACAAAAATCCGTTAGGCGAAGAAGAGATTTATCAGCTTCTCAAGGATTTCAAGTATGTTGTCCCTCAGGGAGGCCCGATGTCAGGAATAGGAAACAATATGCAAATTGTTTCGCTTTCGAATTGTTTTGTAATCGGAAATGACAAAGACGCCGATTCATACGGAGCAATCCTAAAAGTTGATCAGGAACAGGTTCAGTTAATGAAGCGAAGAGGTGGCGTAGGACACGACCTATCGCATTTGCGCCCCAAAGGAACCCCTGTGAAGAACTCTGCCTTAACTTCCACCGGAATCGTTCCCTTTATGGAACGATATTCAAACACCACCCGCGAAGTTGCTCAAGACGGCAGAAGAGGCGCACTTATGCTCAGCATTTCGGTGAAACACCCTGATGCCGAAGACTTTATAGATGCCAAAATGACACCGGGCAAAGTTACCGGAGCCAATGTATCGGTAAAGATACACGACGACTTCATGAAAGCCGTTGTCGATGACAAACCTTATATCCAGCAGTTTCCGATTGACAAACCCAATCCCAAGTTTCAAAAAGAAATCAATGCAAAAAAACTGTGGGATAAAATTATTGCCAACGCATGGAAATCGGCAGAACCGGGGATTTTATTCTGGGATACAATAACCCGTGAATCGGTTGCCGATTGTTATGGCGACAAGGGGTATCGAACAGTTTCTACAAACCCGTGCGGAGAAATACCCTTGTGTCCTTACGACAGCTGCCGCCTGGTTGCTATCAATCTTTACAGCTATGTAGAAAATGTTTTCTCCACCGAAGCACGCTTCAACTTCGATAAGTTTCGCGATCATGTGCAAAAAGCACAACGTCTAATGGATGATATCATCGACCTCGAACTGGAAAAAATTGACAGTATCATCGAAAAAATCAACAACGATCCGGAAGATTTCGAAATCAAGCGTGTTGAGCGTAAGCTTTGGGATAATATCAGGCATAAAGCTTCGGAAGGTCGCCGTACAGGTCTGGGGATTACAGCCGAAGGAGACATGCTGGCTGCACTTAATCTGCGGTACGGTTCATCAGAAGCAAATGATTTTGCCGTTGAGGTACAGAAAATTCTGGCTGTTGAAGCCTATCGCTCTTCTGTAAAAATGGCGGAAGAGCGTGGATGCTTTGCAATCTACGACCCACAACGGGAAATGACGAATCCATTTATCAATCGGCTTCGTCAAGCCGACCCCGAAATGGTAGAAACGATGGAAACCTGCGGCAGACGCAACATATCGCTGCTTACCATTGCACCTACGGGGACTACCAGTTTAATGACACAAACCACATCGGGTATTGAACCGGTTTTTCGTGCCGCCTATCGTCGTCGCCGCAAAGTAAATCCCAACGACCCCAATGCACGTATCGACTATACCGATGAGCAGGGTGATAAATGGGAAGAGTATAACGTATTCCATCATAAATTCATCACCTGGCTAAGAGTAAATGGTTACGACTTCAATGAAGTGAAAGAATACGACGAAAAACACATTAACGAAATTGTTGCAAAATCGCCTTACCATAAAGCCACTGCAGCCGATGTTAACTATCTGAATAAGGTTCGTATGCAGGGCGACATTCAAAAATGGGTGGATCATAGCATCAGCGTTACTATTAATATGCCTGAAAACGTTACAGAAGAAACCGTTGCTGAATGCTACCTTGAGGCATGGAAATCGGGATGTAAGGGTATTACGGTTTACCGCGAAGGATCGAGAGACGGAATTCTTATTGCCGGAAAGAAAAAAGAAAAAGTAGTACGGCAAGAAGGCCCTCTGAAACGTCCAAAGGTACTCGATGCCGATATAGTACGTTTCCAAAACAATAAAGAAAAATGGATTGCATTCATTGGTTTGCTTGATGGCTGTCCTTACGAAATATTTACGGGCAGGGTAGAAGAAGACGTGCTAAACATACCTTCATCAATCGAAAAAGGGCAAATTGTTAAAATACGTTTCGAAGATGGAACATCGCGCTACGATTTTCAGTACAAAAACAAGTACAATTACTCAACAACTTTTGAGGGCTTGTCGCACCAGTTTGATAAAAACTACTGGAACTATGCAAAACTGATCAGCAGTGTGCTCCGTTACGGAATGCCCATTCCAAAAGTTGTTGAACTTGTTGGCTCTCTTGAGCTCGATTGCGACAGCATCAACACTTGGAAAAATGGGGTAGAACGCGCTTTGCGCAAGTACATTCCCAATGGCACACGCGCCTCGGAAGCAGGAGTTGAATGTCCGGGCTGCGGCGATAAAGACACTCTTGTTTATCAGGATGGCTGTGTAATTTGCCGGAGTTGCGGATATTCCAAGTGTGGTTAATGGCCTTTCTTATGCCTACACAATAAAAAACAACTTTGTTTTATAGCTCTCGCCTGAGAGCTTTTTTTTACCCCAGTTTATAAATCGGCAATTAGTTTTTTAAAAATCTGTGTCATCTTTTTCTCTGCACCGGCAGCTACCTTTTGAACATCTTCATGAGTAATTGTAACTATTTTACCAGGTACACCGAGATCGGTAATGATTGACATGGCAAAGCAAGGAATTCCCATTTGATTGGCAACAATAACCTCTGGAACCGTTGACATACCCACAGCATCGGAACCAATAATTCTGAAATACCTGTATTCTGCCGGCGTTTCGTAAGTAGGGCCGGTTGTAGCAGTATATACTCCATACATAAGCTTTATTCCAAGTGCTTTTGCCACCTCACCGGCGCGATGAATAAGTGTGGGATTATAAGCCTGTCCCATATCGGGAAATCGCACACCGAATTCTGGTTCATGTTTCCCTATCAACGGATTGGGAATCAAATTAATGTGGTCGTTAATAACCATCAGATCTCCGATTTCAAAATCCGGGTTAACTCCCCCACTGGCGTTACTGAGAAACAAATTCTTAATACCCAGCTGAGCCATAACCCGTATTGGCAATACAACCTGTGATAAAGCATACCCTTCGTAGTAATGAAATCTGCCTTTCATAGCAATCACAAATTTTCCGGAAAGTTTTCCAAAAATCAACTGCCCAGAATGACCTTCGACAGTTGAAACCGGAAAATTCGGAATTTCATTGTAAGAAATGATTTTTTCAATCTCTATCTCCGAAACGAGCCCACCAAGTCCGGTACCAAGCACAATGCCAACTTCAGGATTACCTGAGATTTGTGCCTTTATAAAGGCTGCTGTATCTTTTATTGTTTGAAACATATGTAAAAAATTGATTATCGAATTGTTTTTTATCTTCTTCGCTACCTTGCAAAATTACAGAAATCGGAATATAAAAGAAGTATCGCTTCAAGGCATCGGGCATGAAGCCGCACTCAAGGAGCCTGATGCTATCTTTCTCGGTTGTAACAATCAGCTTATACCCTGCAATTGCATTGAATCGCGCTTCGATTTTTTCGATATCCCGTTTGCGGAAATCATGATGATCGGCAAACTCGACGTGATCAACGGATGCAAATGTTGAGTTGAGATAATCGATAAAATCTTTGGCAAAAGCAATCCCTGACACTGCCAGGACATGATACTTTTTTAAATCGGTAATATCCAATTCAATCGGTGTGCTGAAAACAGTCCGGGGTGGATGATATCCGAAGCGGGTAAAAAACAGGTACTGGTAGGGTTGTGGGTCCATTTCTTTAAGCATGATACGCCTTTCAATGGCTTTCATGTTTTCGGGGCATTTTGTTACAATAATCACATGAGCCCTGAGTACTCCCGAAGGGCTTTCGCGCAGTCTGCCATAAGGCAGCAGATGGTCTGATGAAAGCGGATGGTAAAAGTTATTCAGCAATACCGAAAGGCCCGGCCTTACTCTTCGGTGCTGAAATGCATCGTCGAGCACAATAAGGTTCAAATCTGGATATTTCTCCATTAATATTTTAATGCCTTTTACCCTTTTTTCGCAAACAGCCACAACGGTTTCCGGATATTTGCGTTTCATTTGCAGCGGTTCGTCACCAACTTGTAAGTACGACGAGGTCTCGGAAACTTCAACATATCCGCTTGTTTTTCTTTTATAGCCCCTGCTCAGCACGGCAATACGGTATTTTTCCCTGAGCATCCCGATGATAAATTCGGTGTGAGGAGTTTTTCCGGTTCCGCCTACCGATATATTCCCAATCGATATAACCGGAATGTCGAATTCCACCGAGGGAAGAATATTATTGTCGTACATAAAATTGCGCAATGCCGTAATAAACCTGTATAAGACTGCAAAAGGCCAAAGCATAATTAGAACAACAATATTTTTGGGTTGCTTCATTCTTTTTCGTAATTCCCGAAAATAATTATTTTGAACTGATTTTCAAAACCTGAAGCCAATAAATACATTTTCCGGTGATAGCTCTGCGCAGTAAAAACAAGCTTTGTTTTACAGAAATTTGTTTTTTCTGAATTTCTTATTTTCATCTTCATACATACTTACATACGACCGATAGCGCGATTCGGCAATATTGCCATCAGCCACAGCACTCAGCACAGCACAGCCGGGTTCGTTGAGATGAAGGCAATTATAAAACTGACAGGATTTAGAAAATTTAAAAATCTCAGGAAAAAAATGGTACAGTTCATCTTTTTTTATGTCAACGATACCAAAACCACGAATTCCCGGTGTATCGATGATATAGGCACCGAAGTTCAGTTCGAGCATTTGTGCAAAGGATGTAGTATGCTTCCCCGAAAGGTGGGTTTCCGAAATATCAGAAACGGGCAGACAGAACGATGGATCAAGGACATTAATGAGAGATGATTTCCCTACTCCGCTTAGGCCGCACAAAACGCTGGTTTTACCCTCAACTGCTTCTCGAATTTTATCAATATTTATCCTTTTTGTAACAGAAACAGATACAAGTTGATAGCCGGCCATATCGTATGCAGCCATCATTTCGGCCAGTTTTTCGATATCGTTACCCTTGCAAGAATCAATTTTGTTGAAAACGAGCAACACAGGAATTTGATAAGCCTCAGCCGAAACCAGAAATCTGTCGATAAAAACTGTTGAAGTGGTGGGCTCTTTCAGGGTTACCATCAATATGGCCAAATCGATGTTGGCCGCAATTATTTGCACCTCTCTCGAAAGATTGGTAGAACGCCTGATAATGTAATTTTTCCGGTCAAAGATTTCTGCAATGGAACCCTCTCCCTGGTTTTCCTGCTCTACTGACACCCTATCCCCAACTGCCACCAGGTTCGACGACCGGTATCCCTTAATGCGCAAAGCTCCTTTTAGACTACACTTCAGAATCCCAAGTGATGTTTTCACATAATGGGTTTTACCAAACGATTTTATTACAAGGCCTTGAAGCATAGTGTAAGTTGCGGCAAAATTATAAAAAATAAAGACATTTAGCTTTTTGAAAAGGTTCGTCCGAACAAGTTACTGGCAATAAATATTATTAACCTTTTTTTGTTAATATCTATTCATTGCGCTGCAATGAATACAATTAATAATTATTATTTTTGTTGTTCTTGTGAAACAATGTGTGTACATGGTAGCAAACTATTCGGAAGAAACGATAAAAACACTTGACTGGCGCGAACATATTCGAAAGCGTCCTGGAATGTATATCGGAAAACTGGGAGACGGGTCATCGCGCGATGATGGTATCTATGTTTTATTAAAAGAAATCATTGACAATTCGGTTGATGAATATGCAATGGGGTTTGGAAGCAAAATCGATATTGAAGTTGAGGAATCAACAGTACGTGTTCGTGACTATGGCAGGGGAATACCGCTGGGCAAAGTAATCGACGTTGTGTCGAAAATGAATACCGGGGCAAAATACGATTCAAAGGTTTTCAAAAAAGCCGTCGGGTTGAACGGAGTAGGTATTAAAGCCGTGAATGCACTTTCTTCCGATTTCAGAGTGGTCGCTTACAGAGAAGGAGAAAAAAAAGAAGCGGTATATTCAAGAGGCATTCTTATAAACGATGCGCCTATTGAGAAAACTGATGAACCCGCAGGAACACTGATTGTTTTCTCACCCGACATTGAGCTGTTTCCTTCGTTTCGTTTCAGGACCGAGACCATCGAGAACATGCTGAAGAACTATGTATTCCTGAATACCGGATTATCAATATACCTCAACGGACAACGATTCTTTTCGCGGAATGGGCTAGTCGATCTCCTGAACGACAACATGAACAGTGAGTGCCTTTACCCTATTGTTTGCCTGAAAGGAGAAGATATTGAACTGGCATTTACTCATTCAAACAAATATAGTGAAGAATATTTCAGTTTTGTAAATGGGCAGCATACCACTCAGGGAGGAACGCACCTTTCGGCTTTTCGTGAAGCCTATGCAAAAACTATTAAGGAATTCTTCCGGAAAGATTTTGACAGCTCCGATATACGGCAGTCGATTGTTGCAGCCATCAGCATCAAAGTGGAAGATCCAATTTTTGAATCGCAGACCAAAACAAAACTGGGATCGCGCGACATGGCTCCCGACGGAATAAGTATTAATAAATTTGTCAACGACTTCATAAAAAAAGAGCTTGACAATTATCTTCACAAAAATCCGGAAACTGCCGACGCCATTCTTCGGAAAATAATTGCTTCGGAAAAAGAGAGAAAAGCCATTCAGGATATTAAAAAGATATCGAGAGAACGTTCAAAAAAAGTTAACCTTCATAATAAAAAACTCCGTGATTGTCGTGTTCACTACAATACCGATGAAGAACGCCGCTTTGAATCAACAATATTTATTACTGAAGGTGATTCAGCCAGCGGGTCAATAACTAAATCGAGAGACGTTAACACTCAGGCTGTTTTTAGTTTAAAGGGCAAACCTCTGAACACTTTTGGACTGAGTAAAAAAATTGTTTATGAAAACGAAGAATTTAACTTGTTGCAAGCGGCACTCAATATAGAAGACGGAATCGAAAATCTGCGATACCGCAATGTAGTTATTGCTACTGATGCTGATGTCGATGGTATGCATATCAGGTTACTGCTCATAACCTTTTTCCTTCAGTTTTTCCCTGAAGTTATACGTAATGGTCATCTGTTCATTCTACAGACACCACTGTTCCGTGTTCGCAATAAGCAGGAAACGCTGTATTGTTACGATGAAAGTGAGAAGCAAAGGGCTATTGCCAAACTTAAAGGCAACCCTGAAATAACACGATTCAAAGGCCTGGGTGAGATTTCTCCCGATGAGTTCAAGAATTTTATTAATAACAACATTCGCCTCGATCCGGTTAACCTGAGTAAAGCAGATATGATAAACGATCTGCTTGAGTTCTATATGGGAAAAAACACCAATCAACGGCAGCTGTTTATTATCGAAAACCTGAGAATAGAAGAAGATGCCATTGTTTAGATAAACGCTGATTGCTAAAAACATGCTAATAAAAAGATGAGCGAAGACCAGGAAATATCGGGGTTTGATGATGTTGAAGAAACCAGCGAAAATGGTATCGAGGAGCATGTTGCCGATATTCAGTACACCAGGCTTACGGGCATGTATCAGGATTGGTTTCTCGATTATGCTTCTTATGTAATACTGGAACGCGCTGTACCGCATGTTTACGATGGGTTGAAGCCCGTACAACGGCGCATTTTGCATGCAATGAAAGACCTCGATGATGGTCGTTACAACAAAGTAGCCAATATCATCGGGCATACTATGAAATATCATCCCCATGGCGACGCATCCATAGGGGATGCTTTGGTGCAACTGGGCCAGAAAGACTTGCTAGTCGATACTCAGGGGAACTGGGGAAACGTACTTACCGGAGATGCTGCCGCTGCTCCCAGGTATATTGAGGCGCGCCTTTCGAAATTTGCACTGGAAGTTGTCTTCAACCCCAAAACCACTTTCTGGAAGAACTCGTACGATGGCCGCAATAAAGAACCCATTACTCTGCCGGTAAAATTTCCGCTTCTGCTTGCACAAGGTGTTGAAGGGATAGCTGTAGGGCTGGCATCGAAAATACTTCCCCACAATTTCAACGAGCTTATTGATGCATGTATTGCAACATTAAAAAATGAAAGCTTTGAACTGTACCCCGATTTCCTTACCGGAGGAATGATCGATGTTTCGAAATATAACGATGGAATCAGGGGTGGGAAAGTGAGAGTGCGAGCACACATAGAGAAGCTTGATAAAAAAACGCTGGTAATTACCGACATTCCTTTTGGCGAAACCACAAACTCTGTTATCGACAGTATTTTACTTGCCAACGAAAAAGAAAAAATCAAAATCAAGAAGATCGACGACAACACTTCGTCGAATGTGGAAATAGTTATACAACTTCCTCCCGCAGTGTCGAGCGACAAAACCATTGATGCATTGTATGCATTCACAAAATGCGAGGTTTCAATTTCTCCGAATTCATGTGTAATTGAGGAAGACAAGCCCCGTTTTATGGGAGTAAGCGATATACTTCAGGCTTCGGTATATAACACTGTTAAGTTGCTCGAACAAGAACTGCTCATTCGCATGCGGGAGCTTGAGGAACAATGGCATATGCTATCATTGGAAAAATGGTTCATCGAAAAAAGAATCTATAAAGACAAAGCATACGAAAACTCACAAACCAACGATGAGGCCATAGAATTTATTGGCACAAAAGCCCGGGCATCGCAGCAACTTTTCAGGCGTGAAATCACCAACGATGATTTACTGAGATTGCTCGAAATTAAAATGAAGCGCATAATCAGGTATAATGCCGAAAAAGCCGAAGAGGAAATGACTTCTATTGAAGGGCAGATTGAGGAGGTAAAACATAACCTTGAACACCTTACTGTTTATGCAATAAATTATTACACCCACATAAAAGCAAAGTACGGGAAGGGTCGAGAGAGAAAAACAGAGATCAGAAACTTCGACATTATAAATACTTCGAATGTTGCTGTTGCAAACGAAAAGTTATATGTAAACCGTAAAGAGGGGTTTGTGGGTACCGGAATGAAAAAAGAGGAGTTTGTTTGCGAATGCTCCGACATCGACGACATTATTGTATTTAAACGTGATGGTAAGTATATTGTTACCAAAGTTAGTGAAAAAGCGTTTTTTGGCAAAGACATCATTCACTTAGATGTGTTCCGGAAAAACGATACCCGCACAATATACAATGTGGTTTACAGGGATGGTAGGTTCGGGAATTACTTCATTAAACGTTTTGCCGTTACCGGCGTTAACCGCGATAAAGAGTACGATATTACAAAAGGCGAATTGGGGTCGAAACTGGTATATTTCACAAGTAATCCTAATGGAGAAGCTGAGATAATTAAAATATATCTAAAACCCAAACCTAAAATCCGTAAGCTGATTTTTGAAGCCGATTTTAAAGAAATTGCAATTAAAGGCCGAAATTCACTAGGAAACATCATTACGAAAAACGACATACATAAAATTGTTTTGAAAGAAGAAGGGGTTTCAACGCTGGGCGGTCGCAAAATCTGGTTCGACGACGAAGTTCTCCGACTCAATGCAGATGGGCGGGGCATTTATCTGGGAGAGTTTCATGGAAATGATAAAATTATAGTCGTTTACAAAAAAGGCACATATTGTCTTACCAATTTCGACTTGTCGAACCACTACGATGAAGCAATACTGCTTATTGAAAAATATAATCCCGATAAAATATGGACAGCGCTCTATTATGACGCACCGCAAGGATTTTACTATATAAAACGATTTCTGTTTGAAGATACCACCAAAGACCAGTTCTACATTCCGGAAGATGAAGGCACAAAACTAATAATGCTAAGCGATGATCGCTTCCCACAGGTTGAAATAATTTTCGGGGGAAAACAAGCTTCGCGTCCGAAGGAAATTATTGACGTAGACAATTTTATAGCTGTAAAAGGTATTAAAGCCCGGGGGAAACGAATCTCTAATTACGAAGTTGAGAAAACAGATTTTATTGAACCTCTTCAGAAAGAAATTCCTGCTGAAAACCTTGATTCTGACATCGAACCTGACGAATTCGATCAGGATGAAACTCCTGATGAGATAGAATTTGAAATAATTGACACCACTTCAATTGAAGAAGAGACTGTTACACGTGATTTGCCAAAACCGAAAAAAGCAAAGCCATCCACAAAGCCTGCAAAATCAGATTCAAGCAAAGACAAAGAGCCTGAAAGCGACCCCAAACAAATGAGCCTTGACTTTGAATAACAACGATACCAGAATTTATTTAATAGGATTTATGGGTTGTGGCAAAACAACCATTGGCAAAAAATTGGCAAAAAGGCTTCATTACACTTTTGTCGATCTTGATGAAGAAATTGAAAAAACTGTAAAAACGACAATTCCTGATATTTTTAAGAATCAGGGAGAAGAAGAGTTCCGCAGGCTCGAATCGATATTACTAAAACAATTTGCTGCGTGTAAAAATTTTGTCATGGCAACTGGTGGCGGGACCCCCTGCTATGGTGAAAACATTGATGTAATGAACGGAAACGGTATCAGCATATACATTAAACTCCCTGCCATCAGCCTTATTCAGCGAATAAAAAAATCAAAAAAAAACAGGCCCTTAATATTCGGAAAAAATGATGATGAGCTTGAGTTTTTTGTTAAACAAGCTTTGTTGAAGAGAGAAGCATTTTATTGCAAAGCAACCTATGTTGTTGAAGGATTACGAACCGATCCCGAAAAAATTGCTGAATTACTCAGCATCAGATAATATCAATCAGTATTCTCCCACTCCGCCCGTTTTCTCTGCTGCAGTTGAAATAACATCCTCGAATGCCGAAAACATTACGCAGGCGGTAAAAGGCAAAGTGAAGGCCAATCCTATTCCAAAAGCCAATGCTCCCAAAACATTAATCAGGCCTATAACGAGCATAAATCCAAGTACCGGCCAAAAATTGATTCTTACAATTTTTCGGCTCCAATCCATAGCTTTTCGGTAATCGTATTTCATGAAAACAATAAAAAATACCGTAAAGGAATAACAAACTGCCAGATAAATTCCCGGTAAAACGAGTAACAACAAACCAAGGAATACCAAGGAGAACGTAACAATTTGCGCGACAAACAATTTTGCAAATTGCTCAAATCCACTAAAAAATCGTGTATATCCGGGTGTCTGCTCACGTAACAAATCATTGGCCACAATATAAATACCTGCCAAAAAAACCGGCTGCAGCAGGTTCGATATTATACTCCCAGGGATGCCCAAAAAACCCGAAAAATATATTACCAATGAAATATTAATTCCGTAGCTTAAAAAACCAAATGGGTATTTTTTAAATAACCTGAATCCGTTTTTGAAATACTCTACAAATCTGAATTCATACCCGTGTAATTCAATGTGATTTAAGACGGATTCGTACGAATTGCTCATATCGTTACTTGCTTGTAATTGAAGCCCCTTTGTTCACAATCAGTTTTTTATATTGTAACGAAGGTGAAATCATTGGACTATCAGGGAAAATCAGTGGCCACAAAGCATCAATATCGGCTATTGTTTTGTCGTCCATGCTTACAATATTGGGCCAGTTTCTGCTGAATCCATCCTTCGCAGTTGTTTTTATGGTAGCATTCACAAACAAGCAGTTATTTACAACCAGGCTATCATGGCCGGGGTCAAAGTTGTTCAATATGTACCATGCTTTCAGCTCAGGCGACAGATCTATTATGGCCTTCTCGGTAATTACAACTACTTTGTATTCACCTGAAGCTGTTTGGTGAGATAGTCTTTCGGCGAAATCGGCGAGATCTGGTTTTGTATTGGCCTGAGGAAATGCCAGAAGACAAGTTCCCAGCGAAACAACAGAATAGTTAGGTAAATCAGGGTTTTTTGTATGTACTGGATTTTCCATATCCGATTCCACCAAATTCGATGCATCAATGAGCAATTTCCCGCTATATGCAAACCTGTAGGCAGCATGATCGAGCACATCTGTGGGGCCTGAGCCGGTTTCAACATCCTTTGCCGGCTGAATGTTCTGCAGGATTCGATTTAACCAAGTTTCGGGTTTATTAAAATCCAAATCTTCATCAACACAGATAATGGTTTTCGAGAACATCATTTGTCCGTTACCGAGCAATCCATGCATGATTTTAAATGCATGACCAGGGTATCGTTTTCTAATTTTTACCAATACAAGATTATGCGCAACACCAAACCATGGGAGGTGAAAACCCACAATTTCTTTGTAAAGAAAGTTAAGTGCCGGGAAAAATAATTTTTCGGTTGCCAGCGCAAAGTACCTGTCTTCCATAGGTGGAACACCGACAATGGTAGCCGGGTATATGGCGTCTTTTCGGTGCGTAATAGCGGTAACATGAAAAACAGGATATGCATCGGGTAACGAATACATTCCTGTATGATCGCCAAAAGGGCCCTCGTTGCAAAAATCCTCCTCTGTATCGATGTAGCCTTCTATAACTATATCGGAATCGGCAGGAACTTCAATATTCTGTGTGATACAGGAAACAAATTTCACCTTGCGTTTTCGCAAAAGGCCTGCAAGCATAAATTCATCTATATCGTCAGGCGCCGGAGCAACTGCAGCATAGGTGTAAACGGGGTCCCCGCCAAGAGCCACCGCAACCGGCATTCTCATTTTCATTTTTTTATACACTTCGTAATGCGCCGCGCCACCTTTGTGCAAGTGCCAGTGCATCCCTGTGGTATTTTTACTCAGCACTTGCATACGATACATCCCTGAATTGCGAACACCTGTTTCAGGGTGTTTTGTGATTACTATTGGGAGTGTTATGAACTTGCCGCCATCGAAGGGCCAGCATTTTAATATGGGTAATATGTCCAGGTCGGGGTTAGTTTGTATTACCTCCTGACATTTTCCCCGCTTTTTTATAAGTGTTGGAATTGCAGAAGCAATTTTCGTTAATACAGGTACCATTTTCAACTTATTCCAAAATGATTCTTTCTCTCTTGTAAGAATCTGCAGTACCGAAGCCAATGCAAATGCAGCTTGATCGGCATTTTCGTAACCCAAAGCCATGCCCATCCTTTTTTCTGAGCCAAAAGCGTTTATCAACACCTTAAATGCAGTTCCTGTATTTTCAAACAGGATAGCCTTACCACCATCTGGCGATTTCATTATTCTGTCGGCAATTTCGGTAATTTGCAGATTAGGGCTTATCGGGGACTGCACTCTTATAAGCTGGTTTTCAGCTTCAAGAATATGAATAAAATCGTTCAGGGAATTCAATACTACCTGTTTTTATAAATCAAATTTATAAGTAAATCCATTCTGGTGTTTGCCTCGCGACTGGATCAATGACTTATCGAAAACTGCACTACCGCTGATTTCGCCACAAACAACAAGGCTATGATTGAGCGACACATCGAAGAATTTATTAATCCCTGTAGGTGAGCTGGCGGTATGTGTCCAAAGCAATTTTCCGCTTCTGTCAATTTTCATGACCAAAGCCCCAGCGCTGAACTCAGCATTGATCGCATTTACTTCCGAGCCATCGGGTAAAATAATATGATCGTAGAAATAACCACCCGCATAACAGCTACCCTGATCGTCCACAACCAGGCTCAAGGCTCGGCTCGAATTTTTCCCTTTGGTAGTTAAAGCCCATAATGGCTCATTATCGCGAAGCGAAATCACAAACCATGTTTCCAGCAAACTACCTGTTGGGCTTTGCACAGAATTTAACACCACTGTATCTCCGAAAATTGAAGCAGCTATCGGGCGCTGTAACAAATAGGCTCCGGAGTAATAACCACAAAGATAGACCTGGTCGCCGAATAAAGCGATATCCGTAACTTCAGCCTCAGTAATTGCCTTATTCACCCGAATGCATTTCCCATCTCCCGTAAAATAAGCATAATATACGCAACCTTCTGAAGTTGTGTTTTCCGATTTTGAATTAAATTCAGCTACATCGAAGCAATAGCCGGCAAAATCAGCCGACCCGGCAATTTCACCTGAAATTACAAAGTCGCCGTTTTGGTTTGCTGCAATAGCGGAGATGGTTGCACCGGTAATAAAACTATCACCCCCTGAAACTTTGTTCAACCATATTACTTTACCTTCGGCTGTAAGCCTTGCAATGAAATTATTTTTTTCGTGGGTCTGCTTAAGTGTGTATTTATCGAGTGCCATTCCAACACGAAATGAGCCAGTAATAAATATGTCTTTTTTGCATATTGTCATATCAGCCGCATATACATCTCCCTCTCCGGAAATTTCCTTAATCCACTTAACATCGCCTGTATTAATCGAAATGCTTGCAAGAACAGAGTTGAAGTTCTGTCCCCTATATTGCAATTCAGTGCCGGCAAAATTTACTGTTTGCGAATTTTGTGCAAACACAATGAGAGATGAGTCGATTAATTCCATATTCCGGAATTTCATATCAGCACGCTTCATCCATATCACCTGATTCTGGTCATCAACTTTAGCAATGAAACCTCCCCATTTGTCCTTGAACTTATATGGACCCATAAGCAGACTTTTGGTGAATTCCCCTCCCACATAAGTGCTTCCATCCATATCGGTGCATATGCAATTAATAGTGCTTGAATACGGACTTCCAAAAACCTTATATAGCTCTGTTGTATGCTGTGCAAACAAATAAGAATTCAGAAGGATAAAAATAATTAATGTAACACCAAGCGCTTTCATGAATATCAGTTTTATAAGATTGCAAAGTTGCAAAAAATCTCAGTAACTCGAAATTATTTTTGCAAGCATTGGGCCAAAAACAATGCTGGCTTTCGGTAAACTAATATTCCGATATGGATGCAATCAAAATACAATCAATACGTTACAAAGCTATCATTGATTATGCTCAGGTGAAATCGATAAAATTGAGATATTTTTAATAAATTTGCATAAACATTTGTTTTGTATGGCATTCAGTTTTTTTAAATTACCCGGTCATTCAGTATTTGAATATCAACCCAGGTATTTTGACCTTGAAAAGGAGAGGATTAATAAACGGCGGCGGCAGCTTAAACTGGAAAGAGGTGAAGACATAACCGATCCTGATAATCCGGGCAGCAGCATTAAGGGGAGCTATAGTTCGTTATTTCAGAGGAATTCGAAATATAAGAAGCAATCTGCTGTTCGCATTCTCATCCGGCTTGCATTTCTTGCGGTTTTAATTTACTTGCTCATGCAGGTTGATTTCTCTTCATTTCTGAATTTTATAAATAACTAAACATGCCTGATATTATCAGACTTTTGCCTGATGCCGTTGCCAATCAGATTGCTGCCGGCGAAGTAATTCAACGGCCTGCGTCTGTGGTGAAGGAGCTGATGGAAAACGCCCTCGATGCTGGAGCAACCGATATACAAGTTATAATAAAGGATTCCGGGAAAACCCTGATACAAGTTATCGATAATGGTTGCGGGATGTCGGCTCCTGATGCCCGAATGTGTTTCGAACGCCACGCCACTTCAAAAATCAGAAATGCCAATGATTTGTTTTCAATCCGAACCATGGGATTTCGTGGTGAAGCAATGGCTTCAGTGGCTGCTGTTGCCGAAGTTGAGCTTAAAACAAAACGTCAGGAAGACGAAACGGGATCAGAATTACACATTTCAGCTTCAAAGCTGATGTCTCAGGAGTTGTGCAACTGTTCGCCGGGAACCAGCATAGCTGTGCGAAACTTGTTTTTTAATGTTCCGGCGCGTCGCAAGTTCCTTAAGTCGGATCAGGCAGAGTTCCGTCATATTGTGGAAGAATTCCAGCGGATTGCCATTCCCTGTTGTGATATCCGTTTAAAGCTAGTGCACAATGGAACGGATATTTTACAACTTGAGCCTTCAAACTTACGGCAACGGATTGTTTCGGTTTTTGGGAAAGCTATCAATCAACACCTTATTCCAATAAACATCGAAACCAGTATTGTTTCAGTAGAAGGTTTTATTGGCAAACCCGATAAAACGAGAAAAACGCCCGATGAGCAGTACTTTTTTGTAAATAAGCGTTTTATGCTGCACCCATATTTCCGGAAAGCAGTTATGTTGCCATACGAAGGTATTATAATGCAGTCGACATATCCTTCGTTTTTCATTTTCCTGCAGGTTGACCCTTCCCACATCGATATTAATATCCATCCTACAAAAACCGAAATCAAGTTTGATGAAGAAAAAGCGGTTTTTCAAATTTTGAATGCTTCCGTTAAGGAGTCGCTGGGAAAATTCAATATTGTTGCTCCTCTTGCATTTGAAGAAGACATCACAAAAGACGTTCATCTTACTTCACGTACCGAATTCAGACTTCCCGAAATAAAGCTCAATCCCGATTATAATCCTTTCGATAAACCAAACCGGCAAAAAGAGTATTACGATTCGTTCAATAAAAATTTTGCAGAAACGCGTAAACCCCCTGCCAATTGGGAAATGCTGTTTGATACCGAAAAAAAACAGCCTCAGGGCGAACCAGAAAAAGGTATTGAAAGCGTTTCAGTTTCGGAAGATGTTCAGTTTTTGCAGATAAAAGATAAATACATTATTACTCCCGTGAAATCGGGGCTTATGATTATCGATCAGGGCAGGGCGCACGAACGTATTCTTTATGAGGAGTTTCTATCGCATATGGTCGACAGAAAAGCCACCTGCCAGAAAAGCCTATTCCCTGAACAAATTGAATTATCGGCTACCGACAGGGCTTTGCTTACCGAAGTAATGGAGGACCTTTGTAATATCGGATTCGACATAAGTTTCCTAGGGAAAAGTACAATAGCTATTCATGGAGTACCTTCAGCACTTACCGATATTAATCCTTGCCTGATTTTTAAGGAATTTTTTCAAACGTATAACGACCTGGGACAGCAACTGAAGCTGAGCTACAACGAAAAACTGGCGTATTCCGTAGCAAAGACAACGTCGCTGCATTCTCCCAAACAACTGAGTTCTATTGAACAAAAAGATTTATTCTTCAGACTCATGTTATGCAAAAATCATAACTTTACTCCCGACGGAAAAAAAATCATGGAAATTGTTGCCATTGATGAGATAGAAAAAAAATTAAACTAATTATAGGCTATGAATCAATACAGTCCGGGTGGTTTTTTTAGCCTCCCGCCAGTAGTTAAAAATATTTTGATTATAAATATAATCCTCTTTATTGCTACCTATATACTTCAACGAACAGGTATCAACCTGAACGATTATCTGGCAATTTACAGTATAAAAAGTTCGCATTTTCAACCTTACCAGCTTATCACTCATATGTTCATGCATGGGAGCATAGCACATATTTTTTTCAATATGTTTGCATTATGGATGTTTGGGAGGGTACTGGAGGACATCTGGGGACCAAAACGATTTTTTATTTATTATTTCGTTACCGGTCTGGGAGCCGCTTTCCTTCATCTGCTGGTAAACTACATAGAAATTACACTGCTAATTAACAAAATGGATCCCGTGGCAGTTGATGTGGTATTAAGTCAGGGAGCCGACCTGCTGCAGGGGGGACAAAACTATGCCGACACTTTAATGGGCAAATTAAACCTTATGATTAACATTCCAACAGTCGGAGCATCGGGTGCCATTTTCGGGCTTTTGCTGGCTTTTGGTGTAATGTTCCCAAATGCAATTATTTATATATTTTTTGCTCTCCCGCTTAAAGCCAAATATTTCGTAATGATTTACGGTGGTTTGGAATTATATCTGGGTTTTGCCAACAGAGCCGGTGACAATGTAGCTCATTTTGCACACCTTGGGGGGATGTTATTTGGTCTGATATTTCTGCTAATTTGGAAGAAACATCGGTTTAATCGCTGGAACTGATGAATATTTTTGTTGAAATAAAAGATTCCTTCACGAAAGGGACTATCCTTACAAAATTGATATACACCAATCTGCTGGTGTTCTTTTTGTTGATTTCGACGTTAGCGGTCTTGTATCTTCTGAATTTGAATTTATCGGAATTCAAATCCTTTTTTGAATTACCTCCTTCGTTACTAGGGTTCATTACCCATCCATGGACTTTAATCACATACATGTTTACCCATTTCAGTTTTTTACATATTTTAATGAATATGTTGTTCTTATATTGGTTTGGTAAAGTTTTTCTACAGTATCTCACCGAAAGACAAATGCTTGGTTTATATCTGCTAGGAGGCCTGGCCGGTGGACTTGCATTTGTATTGTCGTATAACACTATTCCTGTATTGGGAAACAACCCCGCTATAACGCCAGCCACAGGTGCGTCGGCATCGGTAATGGCTATAATATTCGCAATAGTTTCACTTGTACCCAAACATGACGTTTATGTTCCCATACTCGGAAAGATTAAACTGCTATATATTGGTCTAACGGCAGTAGCTATCGATATCATCAGCATTCCGCTGCAAAATACCGGAGGGCATATCGGACACCTTGGAGGGGCTTTTATAGGGATTATCTTCTCGCTGCAATACCGCAAAGGCAAGGATATAGTTTCATGGCTTTTGAAAATAACAGATGGCATTATAATTATCTTTTCAAAGAAAAAGAAAATTAGAGTAACAAGCCGCAATAAAAACAAAGCCTCATACTCGAAGTATGATGATATGGAATATAATGCTCGTAAAAAAGCGGATCAAGATGAAATTAATGCCATTCTCGATAAAGTTGCCCGGTCGGGTTACGGAAGCCTGAGTGCTTCGGAAAAAGAAAAATTGTTTAAAATGAGCAGTAAAAAATAGGCACGTCTTAGTTTTCTGCTATTATTCCTAAAATTACTACATAGTTATGGGCAAGTTAAGAAAGAAAAATGCATTGTAAAGACACCGACTTTTTCGGAATAAATAAGAATCAATGCTGACTGCGAAAAATTTGAACATAGCGGGTCGGAATTTGCAGAATGAGACCATAAATCGAAGTAGGCAGTAACTTAATACTCTAATAGAATGAAAAAAAGTAAAGGATTATTATTAAAAATGTTCTTGTTTAGTTTAATTATTTCTGTAGTATCATGCCAAAAAGAAGATTCAAGTAGAGAGACAAGCAATCTAAGAAACACTAGTGCTTATGATATTGAGAGCCTAATGAAAGAAGAAATTGTAATAGAAATGTTGAATGTATTAAAACCATACTCTTTCAAGGTAAACAACAAAGGTATCTTTGAATTTGATAAAATTTCAGATTTAGACTCAGTTTTGAACATACTATCACGATATGCAAATAAACTTGATGACCCCAAAGACATTTACCCAAACGATCCTGTATTATTTGCTTTCGAGTATCATTATGGTTTCAAATCTCTCAGAAATGCAATAGATCAAGAAGTAATCTATCTAGAAAACCTTGATATGTTAACTGAGTTTAATGATCCTGATAATGACAAAATTGTTGGCGATGACTTTCGTTCAATTTTAACCCCAAATCGCGAACTAATAGTAGAAGATATTATTTGTGTTTATTTAGATTCTATAACAGTAGGAATTCATAATTATAATTACGACGCTCTAAGAGATGTCCATGGGGCATATTTGAAGTCTGGGGTCTCTGGAATTGCAGAACTATGCTTACAACGGGATATTGTAACGCTACCAGCAGACATGGATTTGCGAACAATGGTAATAGATTTTTATTATGTAAATATTAATAATAATTCATTGTCATACCGCTTTACACCTATTGTTAATTATACTAATGAAAATCCAAATCATTTTTCTTATTATTGGCAATTCGATGATGGTCAGTCTTCAACAGAGAGAGAACCAACTCATACTTTTGCAGCATCTGGTGAGTTTAGTGTGAAACTAACAGTCACCTATGGGGGGAGCGGGCTTTCCACAGAGAAAGATATTTTAGTTGGAAGTTGCAACGCAAATTTCACATCTCTTTCTGATCAAGATATTGTTGGAAAGTACTATTTTACTAATACATCTACTGCCTCCATTGGCAATATTGTTTCTTATGATTGGTATTTTGGTGATAACACTCCTCATGTAACCACACAAAGTCCATCACATGCTTATTCTACAGATGGAACTTATATTGTAAAATTAGTTATTTCTACTGATGCTGGATGCACAGATAGTTTTGAATCAACACTTCACGTATCTGGTTCAGGAGATTGTTGTGTCATGTATGATAAAGAAAAAGACACAACAAGGACTTATGCGAGCGGCACACGAAAAGCAAAATTGGTAATTAAAATTGTAAATGTTTGGCCTGTGCATGGGTTTGCAAGCAAAACAATAAATTATAGGGTAAAAAACAATGGAAGCTTAGCATTAGAGAAAGCCGATAAAATAACAACGACTATTGCCGGATTTGTTTATGCAACAAACTGTACAGATTATGCCGCTGTTGATCAAGGAGAAGTAAAATATAATAAAAATAAAGCAACATATACTTATTATCAAACACACACTCCATTAAGAGTAAGGAAAAATAGTTTATTTTCTGGTTATTATGTAAAAGACAATGATGGAACAAGTACAGGTAACAATGCTCTCTCATTACATCAGAAGAATTGCAATTAAAACTTTATAAATATGAAAAAAATAGTATTATTTCTCGCATTATGCCAAATCAGCATTTTCGTTTTTTCTCAAAACTTTAAAATCGGGGCATATTTTTGTCCCAGTAATCAAGTTGCCTCCTATTTGAAAGGCTCTGAATTCTTAAAATCAGATAGAAAGATGTTTCAAAGTTGGGAATATGGTCTTTTCTTTGACTATAAATTTAACGAAACATATTATTTTAAAGCTAGCATTGGTTATAGTCAAAACCATCTGTCTTTGCCAAATTCTTTAATTTCATCTTTTCAAAACAATGACATTCCACTCGGCATTATTTTAAAAGCAAATGTTTTGAAAATCAAAAACTTAAGCATCTATATTGAAAATGGTCTTTCAATAGCATTCTGCAATTCGTACCATTATAATGGTGTAATTGGTGCTTCTACAAGCAGCTTAACAGGTACTATTTCAGATTATAATTTCAAAAATGATTGGTCTTTTGGATTTATCAATGGAGTTGAAATTTCATATTTAGTAAAATCTAAGTTTGAAATAAATGTTATCGTTAATTATTATTCAGGGATAAATAAAGTTTGGGAGAATAACAGAATTTCAATTAACGAAGATGGAGTGATGAATAATTATACCATTTCTAGTAATGGATCGAGTTTTAATGTTGGTGTGGGATTGGGTTATTGTTTCTATTAGCCAGCATTATTCTTTATGCCATTTGGGCAATCCTATTGTTGTCGTCAAAACGATACTCGGTTTTACAATCGTTTGAGTTTCGCATATTAGGAGTAACCATTTAAAAATAACCAGCCCATAACCGCAAGTAAGCGTAATAGCCCTGCCGCAGGCGCAACACAGGTCTACATACGCCTACTTGCATCACGTTATTACCATATGCTTCTGCACACTTAGGGCAGGTAGTGTACCACATATACGATTTCTTTATCTGAAAGCCTCTCTTTTGTGCTTCCTTGTTAAAATCGTCGCACCACAACTGTGTTTTATCAAAACTCCCATCATACACCTTACTGAATATGGTAGCACTAATGCTCACATTTTCAATTCCCGGAACTTCGCGATCGCTTTCAACATAAATATCCATGTTTTTTTCGGAAGTATGATCAGAAAGGCCCATCCATCCGGGTGACTGCGCTCCTGCAGCATCCATTTTTTCCATAATGCGTTGCACAACCTCTCCGAAGTTTACTGGCACCCAGTGCTCAGTAATTACATGGTCTTTTACAAAACGCTTGTTATTCCAATGATGAGTATTGTTGTTCCATGGTTTCGGGTCGAAAGGGGGACAACAGCCAGTTTGATTAACTTCTTTCATATGATTTTTTTAAACCGATATTGGGAGATTTTTTTCTAAGAAATCAATGCACCGGGATTTTATCAATTCGGCGCTGGTGACGTCCTCCTTCGAAGGGTGTAGAAAGGAAAAC
Source organism: Bacteroidales bacterium (assembly GCA_017994175.1). Lineage (GTDB taxonomy): Bacteria > Bacteroidota > Bacteroidia > Bacteroidales > ML635J-15 > JAGOEF01. The sequence goes on from JAGOLH010000022.1 coordinate 30,869, forward strand.
ATCTACAATATTTGCAGCAAGCATCGCGTCGACAAACCTGCCGGGTATAGCACAAATGTTGGCATCGTTGTGAAGTCGCGCCAGTTTTGCAATTTCTTCGTTCCAGCACAAAGCAGCCCGGATGTACCGGTGCTTATTCAATGCCATATTAATGCCGTTTCCGCTTCCACAGATAGCAATACCGGCAACACATTCCCCATTTTCGAAACCCAAAGCCAGTTTGTGGGCAAAATCGGGGTAATCGCAGCTATCTTCCGAAAAACATCCATAGTCAATCACCTCGTAATTATTTCCCTCAAGGTATCCATGCAAAAAATCTTTCACTGCAAAACCTGCATGATCGCAGGCAAGTCCAATTTTTGTTTTTTCCATAAGTAATAAATATTCACAAACAAGTATTCGTTAATTACCAATTTTAGTCCTTGATTTTGCAAACCAGCGGGGAGCAACAATTGCCCCAAGAATCAAATATGGATAGTAGGTTACAAATCGCCACAGCAAAGCCATTGCAGAAACAAACCCCACAATCGGTATGAAATCGGCCATATAACTGGTAAACACAGCCTCAACAAAACCACTGCCACCGGGCGTAGGCATTACCAACATCATAATCCACATTACCAGTTGTCGTGCAAAAATGAGGAAATGCTCCCCGACTGAAAAAAGGGTGTGCGCATCGAAATATGGTAATCCGAATGCCAAAGCAAGAATTAAAAAATTTAACACCCAATACCGTGATGTCCATGAGAACAAAGTTGCTAAAAAAGAACGAATCCAAAACCCTATTGTTTTATGTCTCAGCTCATGCGATGCAGCAACAATATCTTCGCCAGCATGCGCTGCAGCTTCTTTCCATTTTCGGAGAATTCTGAGTTTAAACAATGTATTTAAAATATTTTTCATAGCAACAGGCTTTACAAAGAGTGCTGTTGCCATAACCAATGTCCAAAGTAACTTTATACCATAACCCACTCCAGCAAATACAAGAAAACTGCTGTTCAAATTACCGTTTTCATCAAGGGGGAAAAGCCCTGTGTGAGAAAAAATCAGGAAAAGTATCGGGAACATAAGTGTAAAGTACAATTCGTCGAGGAATGAAGTTGCCATAACAATGGAAGCACTTTTTCCCGCCGAAAAACCCTCTTTCCACAAAAAATACGTTGCCACAGAAGTTCCTCCCACAGCCGATGGTGTAACTGCGGAAGAAAACTCCCATAAAATTATAATATTAATGCTTTGTTTCCAGGAGAGTTTTTTATCGGACAAATATCGTATTCGCAATACGTAGCCAAAATCGCGAAAAAACATCATAACACATGCCAATAGCAGCATTGTTCCGACCCCTGTATTAAAAGAAACGTCAGAAAACATTCCTGGTTTAAAATCGCGGATAATGAAAAAAGCCACTACGGCAAGCCCTATCAGCATGGGTAAAATGATTCTGGTAGGACTCATTTGCCTTTGCATTTTATTATGGCTGTCGTTCGTCATAAATATACGTGTTTCATTAAAAACAATTCAATATGGATTGAATTGCTAAAATTATGTATTTTTATTGCAAATATTTAACTGTAATGAAGTTTATTGCAATAATTCCTGCCCGATATGGGAGCAAGCGCTTTCCCGGCAAGCCTCTCGCTTTGATAAATGGGAAAATTATGGTTCAACGCGTTTATGAGCAGGCACTTAAAGCATTCGAATTTGTATATGTCGCTACCGAGGACACTAGAATTTTTGATGCAGTGAATTCATTTGGCGGGAATGTGGTGATGACTTCGAAAAAACATCGGTCGGGAACTGACAGGTGCGCTGAAGCAATCCGTATTATCAGCGATACGTTAAAAACATCATTCGATGTGGTGGTTAACATACAGGGAGATGAGCCTTTTATTCAGATTGAACAACTGAATGAAATAAAAAAATGCTTTCGAAGCAAGTCAACCCAGATTGCTACACTTATTAAGCCCATCAACAATCAGGACGATATTTTCAATCCCAACAAACCAAAAGTGGTTATCAACCAAAAGAATGAAGCCATATATTTCAGCCGATCTCCCATTCCATTTATCAGAGGAGTAAAAGAATTGCGATGGATAACCAACCATCAGTATTACAAACACATCGGACTGTATGCCTACCGTAGTGGAGTGCTTACCGAAATAACCAAACTGCTGCCTTCCCCCCTTGAGCTTGCCGAGTCGTTGGAGCAACTTCGCTGGATTGAATACGGGTATAAAATCAAGACTGCTTTTACCGAACACGAAAGTATATCGGTTGATACTCCAAAAGATCTGGAGCAAATCCGACAAATAGGCCTCATCTGATGAACATTGCTGTAAATATGCGACTTGTCATTCAGGACAAGATGGAGGGAATTGGTTGGTTTGCTTACGAAACCATGTCGCGATTGGCAAAGAACCATCCTGAGCACAACTTTATCTTTATTTTCGACAGGCCTGTGCATCCTTCATTGCTTTTTCCTAAGAATGTACGCATAATTATAAAAGGGCCTCCAACACGTCATCCTTTGCTTTGGTACATGTGGTTTGAATGGATAATACCCGCTATTTTACGAAACACACGAGCTGATTTATTTATTTCACCCGATGGCTATGCTTCGCTGAAAACAAAAGTACCCACAATATGTGTTATTCACGATATCAATTTTATTTATCACCCTGAATATTTACCTAGCTTAGCTGCCCGTTACTTTACATACTTCATTCCAAAGTTTGCAAAAAAAGCATCTCGAATTGGCACGGTTTCCGAATATTCAAGAATGGATATTTCAAAATCGTTCGGAGTGAGCGAAGAGCGAATCGATGTTTATTACAATGGAGCGAACGACGCTTATCGACCAATGAACCCCGTTTTGCAGCAGGAGATCCGTAATAAATATACTCGAGGGAAGCCTTATTTCATTTTTGTTGGAGCCTTGAGCCCGAGAAAAAATGTTCCGGGTTTACTTAAGTCGTTTGACCGTTACTGCGAAATGGGTGGTGAAAGCAGCCTGGTTATTGTGGGAGACGCATTGCATAAAACTGAAGAAATAACAGAATGCTATAATGGAATGAAGTTTGCAAAAAGGGTTCATTTCGTTGGAAGGCTCAAGGTGGACGAACTCAGTAAAGTAATGTCATCGGCCATTTCGCTGGTGTTTATTCCATTTTTCGAAGGGTTTGGTATACCGCTCGTAGAAGCAATGTATTGCGATACTCCCGTTTTATGCAGCAATGTAACATCATTGCCGGAAGTAGTGGAAGATGCAGCGCTCATGAGCGACCCAAACGATTACGAAAGCATTGCTAGTAATATGCTTCTTATCGAAACCGACTCGATATTGAGAAACAAGCTTATCGAAAATGGCCGGCTGCAGAGAGCCAAATTCTCATGGGAATTATCCGCCGAAAGAGTTTGGATGTCCATCGAAAAACTAACTCGATAACATGCTACTAAGATGCATGCATCATGATTTGATTGAGGCCGGTTGCGATGAGGCCGGGCGCGGATGTTTGTCAGGACCGGTGTTTGCTGCTGCAGTAGTTTTACCTCAGAATTTCCGCAACGAAATGTTGAACGACTCGAAAAAGCTAAACCATAAACAACGCAGTATTCTTCGCCAAATAATCGAAAATGAGGCTCTGGCCTTTGCCGTAGCTAATGTATCGAACCAACGAATTGACGAGATCAACATTTTAAATGCATCAATCGAATGCATGCATAAAGCACTACAGAAACTCACTATCCAGCCGGAGCATATCCTTATTGACGGGAACCGGTTTAAAAAATACGGCAACATTCCATACACCTGCATTGTAAAAGGAGACGGAATATACATGCCGATTGCTGCTGCTTCGGTACTTGCAAAAACATACCGCGACGACTTTATGGAAAAATTGCATACAGATTTTCCGCAATACAACTGGAAGCAAAACAAAGGTTATCCAACAATAAAACATAGGCGGGCTATCGAACAGTTCGGGCCAACCACATGGCATCGCATGAGTTTTAAACTTACAGATACACAGTTGAAAATTGTTTTTTAATCAAGGGTAAAATTGTATGTTAATAATTTAAATGCCCATAAATTCATGCATGCGTTTCATTTCCCTCCAGTGCAACAAAGCCCGAATAGTACCCGCCAACTCCAGAAATAGTTGCATTTTTACTCATTTAGCCTATTTTTTTATACTTGTTTTTTCTGAACATTTCCCTATTTTTACCCATTAAAATTCTCAGGAATAATAACAATATAATTAACGGAAAGTGGTATTTAGCAGCAGCATATTCCTTCTCTATTTTTTTCCCATTTTCTTATTATTATATTATTTATCGGATAGAAAGTATAAGAATCTGGTTGCCCTTGTTGCCAGTTTGATTTTTTATTCCTGGGGAGCTCCATTATTCATATTTGTTGTACTTGGTTCAATTTTTATTGACTTTTATCTGATTAAGGCAATGCATGCCTCGGGTGGGAAAAAGCGACACTGGCTGATTACTGCATCGGTGGTTCTGAATATTGGATTGCTCGTGTATTTTAAGTACATGAATTTTTTTGTTGAAAATGTCAATGTTATTTTAGGAGCATTGGGTGCGAATTCATTGCATTGGACAAAGATTGCCCTGCCAATCGGGATATCTTTTTTCTCTTTTCAGAAATTCACCTACGGGATTGACGTATATCGGGGGAAGCACAAGCCTCTTGATAGCGTCTGGGATCTGTGCTTATATATACTTCTTTTCCCACAGCTAATTGCAGGGCCCATTGTTCGGTACAGCGAAATTGCCGATCAGCTTCACAACCGCCACGACTATGAAACCGTTGACAATCGTTTGCTTGGATTTTATCGTTTTGTTATTGGATTGGCAAAGAAAGTGCTGATTGCCAATGTAATGGGCGCTGAAGCCGATAGAATATTCGCCATGCAACCCATCGACATGTCAACGGGCACCGCTTGGATTGGGATTCTCGCATACACTTTTCAGATTTATTTCGACTTCTCGGGCTATTCCGATATGGCAATAGGAATTGGGCGCATGATCGGGTTCAGATTCCCCGAGAATTTCAACAACCCGTATATTAGTCAAAACATTACAGAATTCTGGCGTCGCTGGCACATCACTCTGGGACGCTGGATGCGCGATTATTTGTATATTCCCCTAGGGGGCAATCGTGTTAACAATAAGTGGCGCCTGTATTTTAATTTGTGGGTTGTGTTCCTAATATCAGGATTCTGGCATGGAGCTTCCTGGACTTTTATTGCATGGGGTGCATTTCACGGTTTATTTTTAATTCTCGACCGTTTGTTTCTGTTAAAATTATCGGCTAAAATCGGAAAGTACCCAAGCATAATTTTTACCTTTCTTGTTGCAATAATTGGTTGGGTTTTGTTTCGCAGCGAAACGCTTGGGTTTGCTTTTGCATATATCGGGCGGCTCTTTGCGTTCGATTTCAGCACTTTTGAGTATTTCGACAGAGAATTCTGGGTAATGCTGGCTGTAGCATTGATTTTCTCATTCCTAACAGCGTTCCGTTTTGGGTTCAACCTCGAAAAGAAAATTCTATATTCCGAATACACAAAATCCGGATATTTCATCATGGCAATTGTTGCAATGGTTCTTTTATTTGTTTGTACAGCGTCCATTTCCGCTTCCGGGTTTAATCCTTTCATTTACTTCAGATTCTGATGAAACGGGGATATAAAGATATTCTTTGGTTCGTTTTATTACTTATATTATCATCATCACTGATAATCGATGGAAGTGGCCTGTTTAAATTCAACTTCAAAGTACTTGAAGGATTTACAAGTAAACATTCATTACCGGCATTCAGCGCTAAAACATGGATTGATGAATCATTTCAAGACAGCTTAAGTACCTATATCGACAACAATTTCAAACTTCGCCCTCCCATGCTGAGAGCGTATAACGAATACAAATACCGTGTATTTCGTAAAACCAATGCTGCTGAGGTTGTATTGGGAAAAAACAATCAATGTCTGCAAACGGGTTATATTCTCGAACATACCGGAGATTATTTCGTGGGCAATAATTTAATTGAAGAAAGATGCAAAAGAATCAAATACCTTCAGGATACTTTTCAACAAATAGGTATTACCATGTTTGTGGTTTTTGCACCAGGCAAAGCATCCTTTATGCCCGAAAATATACCTGACCGGTATCTTCGCTCGAAATACGATGAAAATAACTATACATGCTTTGTTAAAAACTGCGACAAGTATAATATCAGGACACTTGATCTGCAACAATACTTTGACGAAATCAAAGACACCGTGTCATATCCTCTTTTCCCAACAAATGGAATCCATTGGAGTGAATACGGAATGTATCTTGCTTTGGATACATTTTTAAATTATACAGCAAAAATATCATCAAAAAAAATACCTGAACTTACTATATCGGGATTAAAAAAGACAAATAAGCCCCAAGGTGAGGATTATGATGTGGGAAAAATCATGAACCTCATGCTCCCCTTGCCTGAAAAAACTTTGGCATATCCGCAGTTTTCGAAAAGCGATACTACACGCCCAGAGCTTGATATTCTTATTGTTGGCGATAGTTTTATGTTTCATTGGCTGAAGTATAAGCTCGGTGAATACTTATTCCGACATTATAATTTATGGTATTATAATGTGATGGTTTATCCAGAGTTCTACCAGAAAGAACTCTATAATTACAGTGTTAACATCAAAGAGGAACTTCTTAAGCGTGATGTGATTGTGCTTGAATGTACAGAGACATTTATGCATACTGCATTTTGGAATTTTGAAGATATGGCTTTTAAACTATTTAATCCTGATTATACTCCTGACGCTGTTTTCTATTATCAGAACGATATAACAAAAGACCGCAAACAGTTTATCAGTATTTTCGAAAAAGCAAAGAAAAGCAAACGCCGGTTAAATGACGTTCTCTACGAAGAAGCTGTATACCGAGCCAAAACAATGCCTCTCGGATCGGTTGAATATTACGTTTATAGCATAAAGAACAGTGAACAGTGGCTGGATCTTATGAAAAAGCAAGCAAGGGAACAAGGCAAACACCTTGACGAAATTATTATGGCAAATGCAAAATGGATGACTGAAAATGATGACTATGAGTAAAAAACATCTTCTTAAACTACAGAATTGGTATGTTTTTGTCTTTTTCCATAAACCTGTGCAATATAATAAGTTGCCAAATTCTATTGTACAAATAATCGGTGCCCGACCGGAATGATTTTATCAGCTTATTTGTTTCCTCGAAATTGACAAGTTTATGCTTCCTTATCATCCATTCATTCAAATGTTCATCAATTAAGTACGATAAATCTTTACTCAGCCATTTGCTTAAAGGTATTGAGAAACCCCATTTGGGTCTGTCGAAATATTCACGTGGCAAGTACTCGTAAAGCACTTCCTTTAGAAGGTATTTTTGAACACTGCCTTGTATTTTCAGTTTTGGAGAAATATTTAGTGCAAGCTCCACAATCCGGTAATCGAGTAATGGAACTCTGGTTTCGAGGCTGTATTTCATCGAGGCCCTGTCAACTTTAACCAACAGATCGTCCTTGAGGTAATACTTCAGATCGAAAATAGCCTGATCTTCGGCTGGAGTAAGCTTGCGGACGAAATATGAATAATCCTGATCCACTGTAGTCTCAATTTTTATATCATGGAGTAGCATTTTGTTAATTTCGGCAAGGGAAAACAAATATTGTTCCTGCGAAAAAATATGGCTTTTCAGGTGTTTGCGTTCCTGATACCTGAATAAATGTGCAGCGCGCTGGTATTTATTATTACCCGAGTTGGCAAGTACAAAACCTATTAATTGGCGGGCAAGTCTTGTGGGCATATAATTCAATCTCCTTGCCCACCGGTATGCGCCGTACCCATGAAAAAGCTCATCGCCCCCATCGCCCGACAGCACCATGGTAACATTTTCGCGAGCAAATTTCGATATCAGCATAGTTGGAATTGCCGAAGAATCGGCAAAAGGCTCGTCGTAATAATTCAGCAGGTCGAGTACCATATGCTGTGCATCCAGCTCGGTTACAACCATTTCGTGATGATTGGTACCAAGATACTCTGCAACCCTACGTGCATAGGTCGATTCATTGTATTTAGAATCGTAAAATCCAACGCTGAATGTATTCAGTTTTTTTGCTGAGTACTTACTTGCTACGGCAGTTACAAGACTGGAGTCAACTCCCCCGCTTAAAAAGGTGCCAAAAGGAACATCGCTGATCAACCGCATCGAAACCGACGATTCAATCAGGTCTTTGAGCCTTTGTTTGCACTCTACTTCATCCTCAATTAATTGTCGGCGCACCGCTCCTTCTATCAACCAATACGACTCAATTCTCAAGCCGGTTTCCGATAAAATTCCAAAATTCCCTGAAGGAAATTTATAAATATTTTTATAGATAGATCCCGGTTCAGGAATATACCCCAAATGTAGATAATGTGAAATCGACTGAAAATCGATTTGCCTGCTGTCTCTTACCGACTTAATCTGAAGAAGAGATTTTAACTCAGATGCGAAAGCAAAATTCCGTCCATCCCAATAGTAGTATATTGGTTTTACACCAATGCGATCACGAAACAAATAGAGTTTGTGCTCCTGTTTATCGAAAATAGCCAGGGCAAACATTCCATTCAGTTTGTTAATAAAAGTAACCCCCCATTCAGCAAAAGCTTCGAGAATAACTTCGGTATCGGTTGTGGTTTTAAAATCAATATTAAGATCTTTGGCAATGCTTCTGAAATTATACACTTCTCCATTATATACACAGACATAGCGCATCGAATGAGATTCCATTGGCTGATTGGCATCCTGCGATAAATCGAGAATACTCAAACGCCGGTGTCCCAACCCGACAGTATTCGAAAAATAAACGCCACTGGCATCAGGACCCCGATGCACCAAAGCTGCAACCATTTTATCAAGCTCATCTCTCGAGGCGAAAGTGTCTGCGTTTGTGTAGAAGCCGGCAATACCGCACATATACTGAAGAATTAATTGTCAAATATAGTATATTTCTATTTTATTAAATCATCTTATTTACATCAACAAATCTGTTATAATCGGCTTCAGAGACATAGCCCGATTTTATTGCAGCATCTTTAAGTCCAAGGTTTTCACGCATCGCTATCTGAGCGATTTGTGCTGCTTTTTCATAACCAATCACTTTGCTCAGCGCAGTGTTTAGCATTAATGTCTGCGAAAGGTAGTACTTCAATTTGTCATTGTTTACTCTTATACCATCTACACAATGCATAGCAAATGACCGGCAGGAGTCGCCAAGTAAAACAGCGGATTCAAGGGTATTTCTTATTATAACAGGCTTGTACACATTTAGTTCAAAGCTGCCCTGCATGGCAGCAACAGTAACAACAGTATCATTTCCCATTATCTGGCAGCAAACCATACCTATAGCTTCTACCTGAGTAGGATTAACTTTTCCAGGCATTATCGAAGAACCGGGCTCATTTTCGGGGAGCAACAGTTCATTTAATCCGCAACGAGGACCAGAAGCCATATATCTGATGTCGTTAGCAATTTTTGTTATGCTGACTGCAGCCTGCTTTAGTGCTGCATGCACTTCAACCAAAGCATCATGAGCCGAAAGAGCTTCAAATTTATTGCGTGAAGGTTTGAATGGGAACCCTGTCAGTGTTGCGATTTCGGAACATACCTTCGCATCGAAACCTTTCGGAGCATTCAAACCGGTACCCACAGCCGTGGCTCCCAACGGGAGAAAAAGCAAGCGTGATGCAGCATTCTTTATTCGCCCTGCAGCGCTTTCAATAAGGGCTACATAGCCCGAGAACTCCTGCCCTACAGTAATTGGTGTTGCATCCATCCAATGGGTACGCCCAACTTTGACTGCACGTTTGTGTTGGTTTGATATTTTTTTCAATGAAGCCGCGAGTTGTTTCAAACCGGGAAGCGTCGTGTTTACCAGTACGGTATAGGCTGCTATATGCATTGCTGCCGGAAAAACATCGTTCGACGACTGGCTCATGTTTACATCATCGTTAGGGTGCAGCTTCTTTCCCTTTTCTGTTGAACTTATTTCCGACAATTCCTGAGCCCTGTTCGAAATTACTTCGTTCAGATTCATGTTGGTTTGCGTACCGCTTCCGGTCTGCCAAACAGACAACGGAAATTCAGCCATATGCTTACCTGCAATAATTTCATCACAAACCTGAATGATGAGGTTTTTCTTTTCTTCACTGAGAAGATTCATAGAATTATTTGCAATAGCCGAAGCTTTTTTAATGATTGCAAGTGATTCTATCACCTGAAAAGGCATGAGCTGACTTCCGATTTTGAAATTGTTCAACGACCGCTGCGTTTGCGCTCCCCACAAGCAATCGGAAGGCACTTCAATATTGCCCAATGAATCGTGTTCAATCCTGTGTGTCATATGCATCGAAATTAAGATGAACGAAAGTAATTATTTTATAGCACACTCTGTTTCGAAAAGCTTTGATATTTGGTGTAATCATTATATTTGTGCCCATAAAAATGATTGCGATTAATAACATAAGTCTGATGTTTGGGAATTTTGAACTCTTCTCTAATATTGGCTTTATGGTTAACGGCAGAGACCGTATTGGCCTTGTTGGAAAAAATGGAGCTGGGAAAACAACTCTGCTGAAAATCATGAACGGACAAATTCAACCTACTTCCGGTAGTGTCAGCATACCATCTGGCATCAGAATCGGTTATTTGCCTCAGCATCTAAATGTATCCGACAGCGGAAGGTCGGTGTTTGAAGAAGCTGAAGAGGCTTTCACCGAAATAAAAGAGTTGGAAAGAGAGATTAAAACCTTACAAGAAGCTCTTTCTTCAAGAAACGACTATCACAGTTCGGAATACGAAAAGCTCATTCAGAGTTTATCGTTAGCTAACGACAAGTATCATCTATTAAAACAGGACAATACCGAGGCTAGCGTAGTAAAAACATTAAAGGGACTTGGGTTCACTGACGCTGAACTCAATCGCAAAACTGCAGAATTCAGTGGTGGTTGGCGGATGCGTATTGAACTGGCAAAAATTCTTTTGTTGCAACCCGATGTACTGCTCCTCGATGAGCCCACAAATCACCTTGATATTATTGCCATCCAATGGCTTGAAGAGTTTTTAAAACAGTATCCGGGGGCTGTTCTGATAATTTCGCACGACCGAACTTTTCTCGATAATATCACAACCCGTACCATTGAATTATCGCTTGGAAAACTTTACGACTACAAAGTTCCTTATAGCCAGTTTGTTGCATTAAGGGAAGAAAGGTTGAAGCAGCAGAAAGCGGCCTACAACAACCAAATGAAAATGATTACCGAAACTCAGGAATTCATCGACAGGTTTCGCTATAAAGCAACCAAGGCAAATCAGGTACAATCGAGGATAAAACAGCTGGAGAAAATTGAACTGGTAAACTTCGATGAAATAGATACTAAAAGTATTCATTTCCGATTTCCTCAATCACCTCGTTCCGGGTCGATAGTATTCGAAACCATTAGCCTTGGGAAAGAATACTCCGGGCACATTGTACTGAACGAGATTGATTTTTCGATGGAACGCGGCGACAAGATTGCATTAGTGGGTAGAAACGGAGAGGGAAAATCTACTTTCTCGAAAATTGTTGCAGGAGAACTCGATTACTCAGGAACGCTAAAAAAAGGGAACAACCTGCACATCGGTTACTATGCTCAAAATCAGGAAGAAATGTTGGATGGTGAGTTGACTGTACTCGAAACCCTCGACTATGTTGCCATTGGAGATATTCGTTCTCGTTTACGAGAAATATTAGGCTCGTTTCTGTTTCGGGGCGACGATATCGATAAAAAGGTTAAGGTGCTATCGGGTGGCGAAAAATCGCGACTTGCTTTGGCTAGGCTGATACTTGAACCATACAACTTAATTATTCTCGACGAACCCACAAATCATCTCGATATGCAATCGAAAGACATTCTGCGGGATGCTTTAATGAAATACGACGGTTCTCTTCTTATTGTGTCGCACGACAGGTATTTTTTAAACGGACTGGTGAATAAGGTTTACGAGGTAATGGGGACAAAAATTAAAGAAGAAACCGGGGGCATTAATGCATATATAAAACGATACAGAAAGCAAATTCAAATGCAGCTTTTTTCATACAGCAAGCCTCCCACAAAAAATAAAGAAGAAAACACAGAACAAAAACAAATTTACATCGAACGTAAGGAACTGGAAAAAACGATAAGAAAAATTCGAAACGAGCACCATAATCATGAAAAGCAGATTGAACTTTTAGAACAACAAATTAATGATATAGAGATTTTTATCAACAGTCCGGACAAATACAAAGAACCTCGTGGAGATGTTTATCTTGATTACGAAAAACTAAAAAAGCGTTTGGAAAGCGAAATGCACTTATGGGAGAAAACAGGTGTTGAATTAATACGCTTTGAATCAATAAAACAACAATAAACTCATACTGTTGTCTGCATTTTTACACTTTATTGATTAAAATAAATTACAATTAAGGATAATATTTTGTTTAACTTGTGAACATATAATTACCTCAGTAAATTTTTTACCAATGAAAAAGTTTTTATTAATTATTGTTTTCGTAACAACGATTGTATCGGGTTTGCAGGCGCAAACTATTGATTGTAAAATAGTTGATAGTAAGGTAGTTTCGGTTGCTAAATAACAGGACTATGAAAAAGAAAATTCTGGTAGCCTTGGTATTGATGATGCCCCTGCTATCGTTGGCACAAGAAAGATTTTATAATCTGTATGAAGGATTGATTATCAAACAGATGTTCATAATCAATGGACATTATATAACATTTGGAATAGAAAACCTTCCTGAAACGAGCATCTTGATGCCATCATTTAATATTATTGAAGCAAGTGGTGAGTTGACGGAATCGTTTTATTATTTGGACACAACAGATGGCTATACATTTAATGGGAATCGCCCATGTATTTTAATTGAAGACACTTTGTT
>JAGOLH010000023.1 GCA_017994175.1 Bacteroidales bacterium
GTTTATAATCATAGTGAATAATTGTTATGCAAAAAATAAAAATCGGAATTATCATCTGCAATCGTTACCATACTTGTGCCGGTGGCAAATGTTTCAGAGCATTGCAAAACAGAGAAGGTGCTTTTTATGAATACAAGGATAAAGAAGTAGAAATTGCTGCATATACTACCTGTGGCGGTTGTCCGGGTGGCAATATTGAGTATGCACCCGAAGAAATGAAAAAAAACGGCGTAACCGTAATTCATTTTGCAACAGGTATGGTAGTTGGCTATCCGCCTTGCCCAAGAATTGATTATTTCAAAAAATTTATCGAAGATAAATATAATTTAAAAGTTGTTATCGGAACCCACCCAATTCCGCAAAAATATTTTTTACCACATAATAAACTTAAAACATGGCAAAGTAAGTTTTGGCAAGAGGCTATAATGCCCACTATTGCAGATGAGCAAACTCGATTGGAATATGATTAAAATTGAAAAAATGAAAATTGCTATTGCCAGTGGAAAAGGAGGAACAGGGAAAACTTTAATTTCTACCAATCTGTTTTATGTGCTTCAACAACATAATATCAATATTTCATTGGTTGATTGTGATGCCGAAGAGCCAAACGATTTGGTATTTTTTATCGGAGAGAAAGAAAAATCTTTTGAGGTAAACCAAAAAGTTCCTGTAATAGATGAAAGCAAATGTACTTTCTGCGGAAAATGTCACGAATACTGCAATTACAACGCAATTTTTATTTTACCTCCGGCAAAAATAATTAAAGTGATTGAAGATTTATGTCACGGTTGCGGAGCTTGCACAGTAGCCTGTAAACTTGATGCAATCAGCGAAAAAGATGTTTCGCTTGGTACCGTAAGTTGCTTTAGTAATACCGAAAAATCTACAATTATCGAAGCCAAAATGAAAGTAGGCGTTTTTTCGCCCGTTTCTATAATCAAAGAGGCAATTAAAGAAGCTGGTAACAATGGGATTATTCTTTTAGATTCTCCTCCGGGTACTTCGTGCCCTTTTATTCAGACCGTTGTCGGAGCTGATTTTGTTATATTGGTTACCGAACCAACGCCTTTTGGTTTAAGCGATTTAAAGCAATCGGTTGAGACGCTGAAAACCATGAATAAAACCTGTGGTGTAATTATAAACCGTGCAGGTCTTGGTGATAATGAAATTTATGATTATTTAAAAAAAATACAAATTCCATTATTAATGGAAATTCCCTTCGATAAAGAAATAGCATCTTTTTATTCAAAAGGAGAATTATTTGTGAAATATAAACCGGAATGGGAACAGCACTTCATTTCAATGTATAACTCAATAGTTGAAGAATATGGAAATAGCCGTAATTAGCGGGAAAGGAGGAACAGGAAAAAGTAGCATAAGTGCTGCCTTTGCAACATTACCCGAAAAAGTTGTTTTGGCTGATTGTGATGTGGATGCCGCTAATTTGTATATTCTTTTCAATCCTACACAAGAAGAAGTACAGGTATATATTGGCGGACAAAAAGCAGAAATTAACTATTCATTATGTACGAATTGCAAGTTGTGCATTGATTATTGTCGTTTTGGAGCTATTTCATTATTGAATGATAAGGTGATTATTTCAGACACCTCATGCGATGGCTGTAAACTATGTTCACGTATTTGTCCTGCCTCGGCAATTAGCATGATTGACAGTAATAAAAGCCGTATGTATGCAGGAACATTTCGCAATGGGAAAATGGTATATGGTCGCCTTGCACCAGGTGAAGAAAATTCAGGAAAACTTGTAAATATTGTTCGTGATAAAGCTAAAACAATAGCCAAAGCAGAAAATATTGAAACAATAATTATTGATGGTCCTCCGGGTATTGGTTGCCCTGTAATTTCAACAATCACAGGCGTTGACCATGTTGTAATTGTAACAGAGCCAACTATTTCGGGAATACATGATTTAAAAAGAACTATCGAAATTACAACAAAATTTAATTTAAAAACTTGGGTAATTATTAATAAGTATGACTTGAATTCTGAAATGACTAACCGGATAGAGGATTATTGCAATAGTATCAATATTAGTATTGTCGGAAAACTTCTTTTTAATCCCCATGTGGTTGAAGCGATGGTTAATTGTAAAAGCGTTGTGGAATATGCTCCGAAATCGGATTTTGCAACAGGAATAAAATCTGCTTATAACATAATTACTAATAAATAGATAACTTTCGTCATGACATTAGCAAAACAAATACTTAGTATAGATAATTGGAAATGTGTAATGTGTGGTAAATGTGTGCAGGTTTGCCCCAAAAATGCAATTGGAAAAATACAAAATCAAAATTGTAGTAAATGCATTAAATATTGCATTTCGTATGAAGTCCCATGTAACCCTTATAAATATGTAATATGCCAGGAAAAGTGTGATTTATGCCTCAAATGTATCTCTGTTTGCAATGAGAAAGCTATAAATTGGGTTATGATTCCTAAAAAAAATGAAAATATTATTTGAATTTTTAAATAAAGATATTCGCATCATGGAAGGATTAAATGCCTGCTAAATGTGGTACACATGCATAGCAATTTGTCCCGCTGCATAGTTTTATGACTATGATCCCCGGATTATTGTTGATACAGTTCAGAAAGCAAATGAAACTGACATTGAACGCTTATTGAAAAGCGATACTATCTGGTATTGTGGCGAATGTCTTTCCTGTAAAACATGATGTCCGAGAAACAACACGCCCGGGTATATCATTCAAGCCTTGCGCACATTATACGGTAGTATTCCAGCCAACATCACAACATAATGTCACGAATCAAGTCCGGTGTAACTGGACAGTATAATAACCGGAAACCGTTACGTTTCATACCCGCGGCTGTTGTCTTGACATTTTTAGTACTGTTCAAAACAGTGTTATTTATGCAGCACTACATCTTTCATGGCTTTGCGCATGCGGGGTTGTTGTTCACGCTGCAGTAGTTGTTCATTAGCACCCGAAGCTTCGCTATGGTATCCGAAAGCAATTACTGAGCAAATCTCTAACTCTTCGGGAATGGCAAACAATTCTCTCATTTTATCGTAATAAATTCCTCCCATGCTATGTGAGAAAATACCCATCGAAGTAGCCTGATTTATCATAAACGCATTGGCAGCTCCGGTATCGTACATATAGTGATAGTTCGGTTTACCGTCGTGCGAATAGATTTTCTTTGCAAGGCTTACCACAAGCAGTGAGGCTTCTTTTGCCCATGCATGATTGAACTCTATCAGTGCTGCGAGTATTTTATCGAATTTCTCGCTTCCCTTATGTGCAACTATATACCGCCAGGGTTGCTCATTGTAAGCACTGGGTGCCCACATTGCCGCTTCTACCAGAGTATTTGCCTGTTGCTCACTGATAGTTTTACCATCGAATAGTACAGGGCTCCATCTTTTTTGTATGATATCAATCACAGGGTATTGAAATATTGCAGTTTTTTCCATTGTTTAAGTTTTAAAAGTTTATTGTTATAACATTTAATTCACGTGATTGTTCAGAATATTATCTCTAAAAACACAGTATTACTCCCGATAATTTTTCTGCGGTACGGTATAATATGAAAAGCAATACATAGTTGCAAATTAAATTTATAAATCAACCATGGGTTTGAATCCGTCGCATCGCAACACCATTGCATTTTCGTAATAGCTCCATGTGTTTTCCACCTTAAGTATATACAATGATTGAACTATTCTATCCGACAGCTCGTTTATGCTGAGAACTTGTTCCTGACCCGCCTGCATCATTAGCCTGAATCTTGATCTTTCATCCATTTGCAGCGTAGTATCATCCTCGGTAAATCCGGGTATATAATAAATCAGGCGAATACCATAACTCAAAAATTCACCGGAAGCCGAGGCCAATGATCCGTGCAAGGCAGCCAGCGATGAAACATAGTCGTGTTTATCGGGAAACCCCACGTTCTCCGAAATGTTGCCTACTGCAACAATACATTGTGGCTTTTGCGGTACACTCGCTTTTATTATCTCCAACGGTGAAAAAAAGTTGTTATTTTCCGGTTGTGTTAACTCCGATGAGGTCTGAATAAGATAATCAATAGCTATTTCAGAGGCTGATAATTGTATTGCCAACGAATTTACATCTTTGTCGCTGGAAAAATCACAAAAAATGTACTGCAGATGATTGTGCTGTATGTGGGGGAGTGCTCCATTACCTGTTATTACAGCAAATACACGGGCTCCATATTCAATGAGTTTTTCAGCGATTGCTCTCCCAAGGCCAGATTGTGCTCCCAGTACCATAGCTGTTTTGCCTTCCATTTCATGAATGATTTTATTGGGGTACGAAACGGAAAACTCGGGAACTAAATAGGTAAAGGCACCATAGTTGCCGCCAACACCTGCCATTGCTGATAAAATTTTAGTGCCCGGGCTAAGCTTGTTTTGCTGGTGTAAAAGCGATAAACTCATGGGAACGGTTGCCCCCGAAACATTTCCGTATTGCATCTGCGCATCTGTAAAAAGTTTACTACGCGGAATACCCAGCTTTTCAATTGCCGGAAGTAAAATAGCGTTACCTGTTTGATGAGGCACAAAGAAATCGATGTCGGTAGTCTGCCAGCCTGTATTGCGAAGCGCTGATTCAGCTGCTGCCGGAATGTTGATTATTGCCCTGTCTTTAATTACGTTGTCATCCATAAAAAGATCCCATCTTTTGTCGACTCCCACAAAATCGACCATGGAAACATCGTGATAATTGACTATATTCAGTAAACCCTGTGGTAAGGGAGTTTCAACTTTCGATAACACTACTGCAGCGGCACCATCGCCGAAGGTTACAAACGGAACAAACTTGATACGGTTCGTAAGAAACGAAGACATGGTTTCGGAATGAACAACTACAACATGTGTCGATTCAGGGTGAAACTTTAGGTATTCAACTGCTCTCTCAAGGTTAATATTGAAGCCGGCGCAACCCGAGGTTAGCGTAAATGCCGGAGTGGTATTGTTGATGCTCACCAGATACGACTTCATGCTGGCTGCCATTCCCGGAGCCTGTTCGTGAGGTGAAACAGTGCTTAAGAACCACGCAGCCACCTGAGAAGGATGTACACCACTGTTGTTCAGAGCATTTCGTACTGCGCGTACTGCCAGATCAAGTGATGACTCGGCAAAGTAAATCTTTTTGTTGGTGGGAGGGAAAGGAGTTACATGATGCCGAACGGAGAAACCCATTTTTTCTTCGGTGAAATAGTCGAATGCTGTTTTTCCCGGTTGTCGCTTCAGGAATTCCTGATAATTCCTGCTGCTTACAACCTTATCGTTGCTGAATCCACTGAGATGATAATTGTGTAACGCAGTGCCAATTTCGTTGTTGGTAATTTTAAAACGGGCTTCTGCGTGCCCTATGCCTGAAAATATGTACGATTCCATTACATTATTTATTTTCCTGAGTAATCAGTGAATACAAATCAAATTTACCACCGTTTTTAACGTATCCGCTTTCTTTCGAATAGGTGAATGCCGAATTTTTAAATCCACCCCAGTGTCCGCGATAGCCTATATTTGTGCGTAGTATATCAAGAAAATCACAATTGTCGAAAACAAAAGCATGATCAGCCTGTAAGTCTGCAATAATTTCATCTTTCATGTCCGTGCCAAATACTGATACAGCGAGCTGATAGTCGTTGTGACGTATAAAGCTGCTGATTTCTTCGGGTTTACACTGCACAATGCTCAGTACCGGAGCAAAGTGATACTTCTGCCAAAGATCTGAATTTGGATGTGGATTTGCAATAATTGCCGGTGTAACCATTACTCCATCTTCAAGAGTTTTAATCTTGAAGTGTATTAACTCAGCACCGTTTCCGGCTGCTTCATTTACCCTCTCGGCTACTGTGCTGATAATACTTTCGAAACCAATAGGGGTAACCACTGATGTTCTGACATCAGTTCCCGTAGTAACTCCCTTAAATTGAGTGCTTAGAAGCTGCAGTACATCGTTAAAATCAACATTGGAGCTTACAATGCATCTTTTAAAACAAACCGCAGCCTGGCCCGAGAGTATCGTGGTAAGGCGGGTGATAGAATGAATGGCCTGAGTCAGGTTGCTCTTATCGAGTATTACAGCAGTGTTGTTGCCTGGTCCAAAATATATCAGTGTTTTTTCATGATCCCTGATACTGCCCAGATAGTTGTTTATCCAATCATCGCCAAAAACAACGATTGATTGTATGTTGGGTGAAGTAACCGATTGCTCGAAAAAATCACGATGGCTGCCAACGAAGGTTATGTTTGGAAATAATCCACTTTCATCAACAATCTGCTTAAAAATACTGCGATAACTACGAAGCACTGTTGGAATATAAATGTGTATTGCAGTATTATTTCCGTTTGCCAGAATTGCCGGTGGCAGGCAAAGCCCCAGAAGAACGAATGAAGGGTCGCTGTAACAAGAGTAAATGGCTAGCCCTCCTTTGGTTTTGCCATCAACTGAGGCAGACCCCGATGCCCATTCTCGCATTGCTGCAATGCCTCGTTCAATATTGTCGCTGTTTACGCTAAGATTGGTGCCAATATCAGTACTGTTTGCAGTAGCAAGTTCTGCTTTCTTGTTGTAGAAAAGATCAGCTAATTTTAGTAGTAATATTTTGTTATTAATAATCAATAATTCAATTTATTAAATTACCATAATTTAACTAATACTTGAAGTACCCGTCTTTTCGTACCAGCAAATTATTCTCGAAGCTGTCACGGGTATTGGTAACTTTGGGCAGGTATAGCGACTTAACCATTCTTTCAGCTATGCGGCCGGTTTCTAAAGGTTCATTTTGTTCAATTTGCATCATTCCTGCAGCTTTTTGTTCTCTGTTCAGTAAATTTCCCATTCCACCATCAATAATCCCCGGCATATAGTAAATACATCTGGCGCCTGTATTTTGAATTTTTGTGGATATGCCTGCCGCATAAGCATGCAATGCATTTTTCGATGCAACATAAGCAGATGAGCCGGCAAAACGTGCATCTTCAGCTACCGAGCCAGTGAATAAAACGGTTTCGCTTACAAGATGCATAAGCTTATCGGTAATATGTTGGATAGCGGTTTTATTCACCATGTAGGCACGCTGCATTTCGGAATGTGGTATTTTAGTAGCACGGTCAACCATTCCCGATATTGCCGCCGTATGTACCATATACTCGATGGAAGCATATTCTCTCTTAATTTCATCGATCATTTTGTCCATTGAATCCGGTTTGCCGAAATCGCATTGAATGCAATGAAGTTTTATTTTGTATTTACCGAGCACATCCTTCAAAAGCTTAATCTTTTCGGTATTACTATTAAATACAACTATCAGGTTTGCTCCATGCTTTGCAAGATGAGCAGCTATGGCTGAGCCAAGAGCACCTGTGGCACCGGTTATAAGTGCCGTTTTGCCTTTAAGGTGAAGTGCTTCGGAGTTGAATCCCCTGAAATCGGGAACAATGTAACTGAATCCTCCGAATTCCCCGCCCAGGCCCGCCACGGAAGCAATAAGCCTGTTGCCTGGCAAGAGTCTTCCCGATTCATGAAGCATTGCAATGACTGCCGGTACCGATGCGCCCGAAAGGTTCCCCATTGTTTGCTGCACATCCTGAAACATCATATCAGGCAAAAGACCCATATTGCGTGCCACTTCATGCACAATAGCGTTCCCTGTTTGGTGTGGTACAAAATGACTGACTTCCGATTTGCTCCACCCCGATGTTGTAAGTAACTCATTGAAAACTGAAGTAATATTCGGTACGGCCCTGCGTTTTACCATGCGGGCATTCATATATAGCTCCCTTTGCTTATTTGCTCCCAAAAAATCGAGCATCTGCACATCTTCATAATTAACGATGTTCATTACTCCTTCGGGTTGGCGGGTTGTAATGCGACTAACAACCACGGCTGCCGCACTGTCGCCGAAAGTTACAAAGGGCACAAAATCGGTTTCGTTCACAAGTAGTTCCGACATTACTTCGGCATGTGCAACAACAATATGCTTCGCTTCAGGGTGATTACGCAGAAACATTACAGCACGCTCCAGATTATAGTTGAATCCAACACAGGCCGAAGTTAGTGTCATTGTCTGAGATTTATTCTCAAACCCGGTAAAATATCCTTTTAATGTTTCAGCAAGACCCGGTGCCTGTTGATGCGGTGTTGCGGTAGAAACCATCCATGCATCTACTTTTTCAGCTTGAATGCCAGAACATGCAATTGCATTTTCAACAGCCTGAATACATAAGTCAAGGCTATTCTCTGCAATACTATAACGTGCAGAAGAGGGTGGAAAAGGCACTACATAGTAACGGGTTGTAAAACCCATTACTTGCTCGGCAAAGTAGCGGAATGGCGATACTTCGGGGTGATTGGCAGCAAAACTCTTATAGTCGCCTGATTCCTCAATTCGGGCTTTGTCAAATCCTTTCAGAAACCCTCTTTCGATAGCGTTTTCAATTTCTGAATTTTCTATGCGATGTTTTCCCAGCGAATAGCCCAATCCGCTGAATATAATGCTATCAAATGTTGTCATTACTTTTTTTCTTATTACTGAAGAAATCCTGAATTTGCTTTTTTCCGAATCGGTTAAGCAGACTGCCAAATTCTCTTGATTCAGCAATGAGGCATTCGTCGATAGGCCGGCTGAGATTCATCCATGCCAGACGCTTTGCAGTAGCAACTACTTCTGGTTGCAAAATGTTTATGCTATTTGCAAGAGATAAACATGTGTCGTATAATTCATCGACGGAGCACACTTCCTGAACCAGTCCGAGTCGAAATGCAGTGTCTGCATTCATTTCTCTTCCTGAAGCGAGGTAATATAGCGTATTGTTAATCCCAATAAAGCGCGACATCATGCCAATACCTCCGGCACCAGGTATCAAACCATGTTTTATCTCAGGTAATGATAGTCTGAAACCTGATGAT
The DNA here is from genome assembly GCA_017994175.1 of Bacteroidales bacterium. GTDB lineage: Bacteria > Bacteroidota > Bacteroidia > Bacteroidales > ML635J-15 > JAGOEF01. The sequence goes on from JAGOLH010000023.1 coordinate 8,931, forward strand.
GCAATTCTTATGTCGCAATATAAGGCCAACTCTGCACCTCCACCGGCCACCAACCCATCGAGACAGGCGATTACCACCTGAGGCAAAATTGAAATTTTTGCAAATACTTCCTGAACAGCTATTCCGGTAATGGGAGCGTCGGATTCATCTATATCTGCAATGTCTTTCAGATCGCCCCCTGCTGAAAATAGCCCTCCGTTACCTTTTATTATTACAGTGTTGCAGCTTTTATCAGTGGCAATACCACGAAAAGCATCATCAAGTTCATGGAGCATAGCAAAACTGATGGCATTTTTCTTTTCAGGCCTCGATAAACTCAGTATACGGGTTGCTCCGGCTTTCTCGATTTCAATGCAACGGTAAGTCATATTTTATATTTGTGGTAAAATTAACATATTATCAGCAATTCCGAAAAGAAGTGCTCAAACAGAACGCCCAATTACTTAAAATATTTCAGCGAAACAACCGTCCTGTCATTTCAGGGAATAGTTTTATTTTTTTATCAGTTCAATTATTGGTTGTCCACTGGAATGAGAGGGCATTGGCATCTGCAGCATTTGAGATATAGTTGGTGCGATGTCGGTTATATTTACGTTATCAAGCACGGTATTCTTCTTCACTTTCCAGCCGTACCAAAGCAATGGAACATGAGTATCATAATTATACGCAGAACCATGGTCGGCCGAATAGCTTACGTCGTAGATCCAGCCGGGTTTCAGCGCTATCATTATGTCGCCGCTTCGCTTTGGGTGAAATGAATTTTTCATTTTCTGCAATATCCCGTCATTTGCTGCATAGTTCGACATGTTATGGGTACTTATGGCATAGGCTACAGCTTCGCTGTTGATTATAAATGAGGCAATTTTATCCTGCATTTCGTTCAGTGGAATTTTGGAATCTTCTATGAGCAGCCGGTTCAGATAGATTTGCTGATTTGCAAAATCAATGATCCAGGTACCTTCGGCATACAGAGCTTTAATATAGGACGTGAGCAAAGCTGTCATATAGTGCTGTTTAAACACCCCGGCAGGTATACGGTTATCTTGCAGGTATGAAGGCACGGTGCTTATTCCGCTGGTTGAAGTGAGATAGATAAGTACGTTGTTTTTACCGATGGTTTCTTCGAGCACCGATAAAAGCTGTGCAATTTCTTTATCAAGTCGTAAGTACATATCTTCAGTTTCTACAGCATCAGGGCCGAAGTATTTACTTATAACTCCGGCTGGAGAATAGCTCACAAAAAGGAAGTCGGTTATATTATCTTTGCCCAGTTCTTCGTTGAAAAGGGCATTTACAGCAAAATCGGTTGTAAGCGTATTCCCTTCGGGAACCATGGTAAGCAGTTCGTATTTTTTTACGGATTCTCTGATTTTAGGATATACATACGGGAAAGTTTTATAAAGGCCGTCGATGCCATACTCATAAATACTTGTATCATTGAGCGATTCCTTATATTCACTTAGAGGAAGCATGGGAATCCAGGTACGGGTAAGATAGTTTTCAGGCTGTTTTTTACTGTTTATTTCATCGACCCATTGGGGTAAAACTTTCATATAATACGTGCCCGAAACCCAGTTTCCGGTTTCACGGTCGAACCAGTAGGCGGCATCAGCAGCAAAGCCGCCCATTAACGCTGCGCCGGTGCTGTTCATCGAAATGGAAATTACTTTCGACTGATTCCGGTTTGCCAGTTTTATTTCATCGCTGAGCGTGGGAGCCAGCAGATTTACAGGCGAAAACGCTTCAGCATTTTTGGAGCCACCAATACATTTTGTGTTTTTGTCTTCGGTGCTTTGCACTTTTTTACCGGTAAGCGGCACATACCAGTAATCTGAAACAATTCCATGTTCAGAAGGCTCGGCACCGGTTGCAATGGTTGCATAACCGGGCGAAACTTGTGTAATACTGTAGTTTAAATTGGCATTCTGGCAGTTGGTTCCATAAATATAGAGCTTCTTAAAGCCATTTTCTCCGAATTTGTCCCAGTAACGTGTCAGGTAATCGTAACGCATCTGTTCAACCACAATGCCAACAACTAATTTGGGTTTATCGGCGGGTATTATCGGATTGTCCTGTGCCTTAATGTTTTGATAAAACAATGATAATGCAATAATGAGAATGAAAAAAAATCTTTTGTTCATAAAAATATCTTCTGCGTTATACAACACCTTCTCTGATCAGATCGTGCAGATGCACCATCCCCAGATAATTGCTTCTGCTGGTAACAATTATCTGTGTAATACTGTTTTCTTCGAGTATTCTCAAAGCTTTTACTGCCAGCTCCGATTCGTCGATGGTTTTAGGGTTTCGCGACATGATATCCTGTGCTGTCAGCTCACTTATAACTGCCAGATTCTTTTGAAGCATTCTTCTCAAATCGCCGTCGGTAATGATTCCAACCAGATTTTCGTTGTTATCAATTACTGCAGTCGCGCCCAACAGCTTACTGGTCATTTCCATGATTATGACATCTACCTTATCGTGTATGCTTACCTTCGGCACCTGATTTTGTTTACATAGTTCGCTAACCCGCATATATAACTTACGTCCGATTGATCCTCCGGGATGATATCTGGCAAAATCTTCTGTTGTAAAGCCTTTCAGCTCGAGGAGGCAAACCGCCATAGCATCGCCCATTACCAGCTGAGCGGTAGTACTGCTTGTGGGTGCAAGGTTATTTGGACAGGCTTCATGTGCAACTGTGGCTTTTATAACATAATCGGCTTCCGTTGCCAGAAATGAACTGATATCCGACACCATGCCTATGAGTGTGTTACCAAGCCGTTTAATAAGCGGAATAAGTACTTTTATTTCGGGAGTATTACCACTTTTCGAAATGCATAGCACAATGTCATGTTCCTGAACAATGCCAAGATCGCCATGGATTGCGTCAGCAGCATGCATAAATATTGCGGGTGTGCCTGTGCTGTTAAGTGTTGCAACAATTTTTTGCCCGATAATCGCACTTTTTCCAATCCCAGTAACAATTAGTCTGCCTTTTGATTTTGAAATGAGATGCACCACCTCGGCAAATCTTTCATCGCAGTATTCGGGCAGGTTCTCAAGCGATTTAATTTCCAGGATAATGGTTTTTTTTGCGACATCGAGTACGAAATCTTTTATTTTTTTATTCATTTTCGTAAGGCTTGCTGCAAAAATAACATTATCGACAAACGATTATTGCTTCAATAGTATGATTTAATCAACAATCTGGTATTTATAATTATTAAAAAAATAATTCTAAAAAAAAGCATGAAAATTTTATCAATGGAACAGATTTATATTAACTTTGAATTAGAACATCATCTGAGAAATAATGCAATTCGAAGAAAAGCAAATTTTTAGTCTGCTGAAAAAGTATTTTGGTTTCGATACTTTTAAAGGGCCGCAAAGAGAAATCATTATCAGCCTTTTGGAAGGGTCCGACTCTTTTGTGCTGATGCCAACCGGGGGTGGTAAATCGTTGTGCTATCAGTTACCGGCTCTCATGTATCCGGGGACGGCCATTATAATATCTCCGCTTATTGCACTGATGAAAAATCAGGTGGATTCGATGCGTGGATTCAGCACCGAAGATGGTGTGGCTCATTTTATGAATTCATCACTCAGTAAAGCCGAAATACTTAAGGTAAAGGAAGATCTGGTTGCCGGAAAAACAAAACTCCTGTATGTTGCTCCCGAATCGCTGACGAAACGCGAAAATGTCGATTTTTTGAAAAGTGTTCAAATATCTTTTTATGCCATCGACGAAGCGCATTGCATTTCGGAATGGGGACACGACTTCCGACCAGAGTACCGGCGTATACGACCCATTATTGATGAGATTGGTAAAGCTCCCTTGATTGCCCTAACCGCTACCGCTACCCCGAAGGTTCAGCACGATATTCAAAAAAACCTTGATATGCTCGATGCCAAGGTATTTAAATCGTCGTTCCGCCGTCATAATCTCTACTACGAAGTTCGCCCGAAAGAGCATACGACCAAGGAAATCATCAAATATATTAAGAACAACCAGGGAAAATCAGGTATCATTTATTGCCTGAGTCGTAAAAAAGTGGAAGAGCTAGCCGAGAACCTGGTGGTAAACGATATTAAGGCTTTGCCGTATCATGCCGGTATGGATGCTGCTACCCGTTCGCGGAATCAGGATATGTTTTTAAATGAAGAAGCCGACATAATTGTTGCTACTATTGCATTTGGAATGGGAATCGACAAACCCGATGTGCGTTTTGTTATTCATTACAACATTCCTAAGAGCCTTGAAGGATATTATCAGGAAACCGGACGTGCCGGGCGCGATGGAGGCGAAGGAAACTGTATCGCTTTTTACAGTTACGACGATATCCAGAAGCTTGAAAAATTCATGCAGAACAAACCCGTAAGCGAACAGGAAATCGGTAAGCAACTGCTGCTCGAAACGGTATCCTACGCAGAGTCGTCGGTATGCAGGGTAAGGCAATTGCTGAATTATTTCGGCGAAGTGATGGAAGAAGATTGCGGCAACTGCGATAACTGCCGTAACCCAAAACCAAAATTCGAAGCTACCGAGCAATTACAGGTACTGCTGGAGGCAATCGATCTAATGAAAGAACGCTGTAAGGGGGAACACGTGGCAAACGTACTTGTTGGAAAATCGACTGCTGAGATCAATACTTTTAAACACGATAAACTACCTATTTTCGGTACCGGTTCCGACGAATCTGTCAAGTTCTGGAAAGCTCTGATACGTCAGGCTCTGATTGCACAGCTTATCGAAAAGGATATTGTGAACTACGGCCTGCTGAAAATTACAAAAGTCGGCAGGGAATTCCTCAAGAAACCCCACCGGTTCATGATGACCCGCGATCACGATTATGAAGAGCAGGACGATAACAGCGAAAATGTTACCGGTGGCACGGCTGCTGCCGATATGGTGCTGTTCTCAATGTTGAAAGATTTAAGAAAGACACTCGCAAAACAATACAATTTGCCTCCATTTGTGATTTTTGGAGACCCTTCGCTGCAGGATATGGCAATTCAATACCCTATTACCATCGAGGAGCTTACCAAGATTTCGGGAGTGGGAGTGGGTAAAGCCCAGAAATACGGAAAACCATTCGTGGAGCTTATTCATGCCCATGTGGTTGAGAACGAAATTGAACGCCCGCAGGACATGGTGGTGAAATCGGTGGTAAATAAGTCGGGAAATAAGGTTTACATCATTAAGAACATCGACTTAAAAGTTCCCCTCGACGATATTGCCGAAGCCAAAGGCCTCGAAATGATTGAACTCATTCAGGAGATTGAGGCAATTGTGAATGCGGGAACGCGTCTTAATATCGACTACTACCTGAACAACATTATGGATGAGGACCATATTATGGATATTTACGATTATTTCAAAGATGTTGCCGACACCGAATCGATCGAAGATGCTTTAAAAGAACTGGGTGAAAATGAGTTTTCGGAAGAAGAAGTGCGTCTGGTAAGAATTAAGTTTATAGCCGAAATGGGTAATTAACGTATTTTCCTTCCTTTCCATAACGGATGCCAGAATAAACTCAGAATACCTACCATAATAATATAGATAGGGTATAAAAGTTCAACAGGTACAATATACCACAAATACTTGCTTTTATTGTAATGTTGCAGATAGCTCAATAAAAAAGCAAAATCGCATCCTGTCTTAGTCAGAAACACGGCCATAGGTACCCACCATGATAATACCCCCGAAAATGCGAGTAAAACGCTTGTTATTATAGCGATACACATGAACAGCACAATTATCCCCTGAAAAATACTGTCGAAATCGTGATACGAACCCGATTTCGATGCCCAGCGAACCCGTTGCCGCAGAAATGCCCCAAATGTCTTTGGTCCTGATGTTTTAACTGATGCCTCCGGCGAAGCGTTGAAAACAATTGTTCCGCCTTTTCGTTTAAGATGATGCATCATAAAAATATCGTCACCCGAACTGCGTTCAGCACCTTCAATTTCTGTGAGGGCAGGGTATAGTTCTTTCTGCACAGCCATACTGGCTCCATTACAAAGGCTGGCTCTGTTCAGCGATATTGCAGCGGCCCCTGTGGCGATGAGGCTTTGAAATTCAAGGTACAGAAGCTTTGAAAAAAAACCGCGGGTTTCGGTATATTCAATCCGCGAGCTCACAAAAGCAGCTTTTTCGGTAATCATTGCCGATACCATGTGCTGTATCCAGTTCAGCCCCAACGTACAATCGGCATCTGTAAAGAGCAGGAAATTGGATTGTGCATTTTTTACACCTTCGCGTTGTGCTGCCTTTTTCCCTTCTTCATCATCAAGTTTGATGATTTTAAACCTTGTGTCTGAAGAAATAACACTTTTAGCAGCATTTACCGAATTATCAGTGCTATGGTCATCGATAAGCAAAACTTCGAAATTTGTATAATGTTGCTGTTTCAGCGACTGCAGTAACAGGGGTAAGCTGGATTCTTCGTTACGGAATGGCACAATAACGGAAACATTGGGTAACTTTTCAATTGCTGTAACAGGCTCTCGTGTAATGATTTTTCGCCATCCTGTAATAAAAATTACAATCATCGTAAAATATAAAAGCGAAAAAGATAAAAGGTGTATTATAACGATGAGTTCCAAGTTTGTTTGTTTTTAGTAAAGAAAACGATTTTTTGGTCAAATGCCAAAATTGTGAAATAACAAAAAAAGCAGTCACCGTGGCAACTGCTTTACAGTATATCGCGAAAGGATGCTAATCAAGCATATGAATAACCAAGCCAGACCGCAACTTGGGCTCAAACCATGTGGTTTTGGGTGGCATGATATTTCCTGTATCGGCAATATCAATCAGTTGTTTCATCGAAACCGGGAAAAGGGCAAAGGCAGCCACCATTTCGCCATTGTCGACACGTCTCTTCAGTTCACCCAGGCCTCTGATACCGCCTACAAAATCGATCCTGTTACTTGTGCGCAGGTCTTTTATACCCAGAATTTCGTCGAAAACAAGTTTCGAAAGAATGGTAACATCGAGTACTCCAATGGGATCGTTGTCGTTGTATGTTCCCTGCTTTGCATTGAGTTTATACCACTTGCCGCTGATATACATACTGAATTCATGAAGCTTCGAGGGTTTATATATCGCGGTGCCCATTTCACCAATGTCGAAATACTTACCGAGCTTTCCGAAAAACTCGCTTTCGGTCATGCCGTTCAGGTCTTTGATAACACGGTTATAGTCGATAATATTCAGCTGATAATCAGGGAAAATAACGGCCATGAAAAAGTTGTATTCTTCGGTGCCTTTGTGGTTTGTATTTTTCGATGCTTTCTCCATGCCAATTCTTGCTGCAGCAGCAGTTCGGTGGTGACCGTCGGCTACATACATGAACGGCACTTTTTCAATGAATAGTTTTTCAATCTTGCGGTTGGTTTCTCTGTCGGCGATAACCCAGAAATGGTGACCAAAGCCATCATCGGAAGTGAAATCGTATTCGGGCGGGTTGCTGATAATACCATTCACAATAGTATCGATTTCGGGAACAGCACGATACGAGAAGAATACAGGCTCAATATTCGCATTTGTATAACGTGTAAGCACCATTCGGTCTTCTTCTTTTTCGATACGGGTGAGTTCGTGTTTTTTGATGATACCGTTGCGGTAATCTTCGCATGATGCACAGCCTACAATGCCATATTGTGTCTTGCCGTTCATGGTTTGTGCATAAATATAGAAGCGGGCTTCAGCGTCCTGAGCCATCCATTTCTTTGCCTGAATGTTCAGAAAGTTCTCTACGGCTTTGTTATAAACTGTTTCACTGTGCACATCGGTTCCTGCAGTACAATCGATTTCGGCATGGGTTACATGCAGCAGCGACTCGGGTTTACCAGCAGCCATTTTAGCTGCCTCTTCGCTGTTCATAACATCATAAGGCAGGCAGGTCAGATTCTCAACAACAGATTTATCAGGACGAAGTCCTTTAAATGGTTTTACAATTGCCATCTTTAAAAAATATTAAAATGAATTATTAGTTTATTTGTTCACCTGAAAAGTTTTATCGCCTTTTTCGAAAAAGCCTACGATTTGGTTGATGGCAGCAATTCCGGCATTGTTGTTGGCTTCCGATGTTTGAGCACCCATTTTTTTGGGTGTGAAAAAGAAGCGTTTTGCAAATTTTTCCTGAAAAGTTGCTATGGCAGCAGGGGCAATGTCAGAAACATATTTTATGTCTGGGCGTTCTTCCATTATTTTAATCAATCCGTCCTCGTCGATTACTTCAGCGCGGGCAGTATTAACTAAAACCCCATTTTTCGGCATCATGCTTACTACACCGTGACCAATCGATTTTTTGGTTTTATCGTTTGCAGGTATATGCAACGAAACGTATTGACAGGTTTTATACAATTCTTCAACCGAATGCACGGGTTTTACACCGTCTTTAGCAATATCTTCGTCTTTAATAAACGGATCGAAAGCATAGATATCCATTTTAAAGCCTTTTGCAATTTCAGCGACATATTTTCCTACATTTCCGTAAGCATGTATCCCTAATTTTTTACCTCTTAATTCGGTTCCTGTGCCACCATCGAAGCATCCGCGTGCCATATAAAGCATCATACCAAAAGCGAGTTCGGCAACAGCATTCGAATTCTGCCCCGGAGTATTCATTACCACAACGCCATGCTCGGTTGCAGATTTCAAATCCACATTATCGTAGCCGGCACCTGCGCGTACAACAATTTTAAGGTTCTTCGAATTTTCAATTACCTCTTTATCGATAATGTCGCTTCTGATAATTACAGCTTCAGCTTTTGCGCAAGCGTCGATCAATTCCTGCTTGGCAGTATATTTTTCGAGCAGCGCAATTTCGTAACCTGCTTTTACCGCAACAGCTTTAATAGCTTCGACAGCGTCTTTTGCGAATGGCTTGTCGGTTGCAATCAATACTTTTTTCATAATCAATGTATTTTGATGAAACTTAATTTTGTTTTAACTGAAACAAAATTAGTAAATAAGTCGGATGTACTTCTTGTAATAAAATATTTTACAGCATAAATGCCGTATACTCATTTATTGTAAAAAACCTGATTTTGTGTTAGTTGCGAACAAACAGCCATTTTACCGAATAATACAATCCCAACCCAACATATCCGATAATCCCTGGCTTTTTCTTTTCCTGGAGGCTGACGGTAATGGTTGAGAATTCGGTAAGGTGGTCAATACGGTTGATTTTGCCCTTATACAGTTCAATGGTTTCGTTTAACCTTTCCAGTTCTTTTTCCACTTTAAGCGCAGCTTCCACGTTTTCTGCCCTGGCAAGCAGCTCAAGGTATCGCTCACGGGCTTTTTCGGCATTCTCGAGCCTGATCTGGTAATCCTGATACTCTTCGCTCACATCCTGTCCTGCCACATTTTTACTCTTTACTTTCCCAATCAGGCAGATATCTTCTACAGCCATGTCGAGGTTTTCGCTTTTTACACGAATGGTAACCGAATAGGTTCCGCTCTGTTGTACGTACCCATTGAACTGCTCAGCAATTCTAATTATCTGATTGCTTGCTGTGTCCATATTTTTTACTGCAAGTGTAAGATAAGCTGAATAAATAATTTTTCTTGGTTCGGGAGTGGTTACATTATCGCTCATGCCTGAAAGTGATTTTGTTTCTGAATAGCTTTCCCCGTAGCTACTCAAACTCATGTCATGTTTATAACTACGCGAACTTGCACAGCCGGTGGCAATGAGTGCAGCGATAAACATAAATAATATTAATGCCAGTTTTTTCATAGTTTGAAGGTTTAATCGTATTTAACTATAAATCTATTTTCTTTTACCTGCCAATTGGGTCGTCTTAAATACCGAAATTGTTTCTGTATATTAATTACTTAAGCTTAAACGTCCTTGCAACGCTTTTAAATAAGTCCAGATTGTCTTCGAAGTACTTGAATGCCAGTCCGCTTACCAGATAATAGTAATCGCCATTGTACAACACCAACTCATACACCAGTTGCGGGCGGTTATTATCTTTGTTCACAGCCAGCCCGTACACTTCGTAGCCGCTCAGACCTTCAAGCTCAATGGGTATGGGTTCAGGTTTCTCATTATTGGGCCATTTTACAGGAAGCATATCAAGAAGGGATGATGCAAATACTTTTTTGTCTTTGATAGGTACAGCGGGTTTGGTGCGACTGGCCATCATCACAACTTTGGCTTCAGTTTTCGGTGGAAGAATGCCATCATCGGTATAAATCATCGAGTTAATTAATATGCTAACCTGCTTTAACCCAGATTCTTTAAAGTCAAGCGTGAAGTCGTAGCGTTCGGAAGATGATGCCTTTTTTGCAGGTTGATACACAACTGATAGAAGGCACTTTTTAATAGCCTCGGCATGATCCATGCTCGTTTCGGCAGGAGCGGATGCATTCAGAAGAAAAGTTTTCTGATTGTCGCCAATAACCAGCAGCCAACGGCGGTACATCTTTCCGTAAGCGCTTTGTTGCCCGTACTGCAGCAAAGCATCAAAGCCGTTTATTAAATATAATTCCTCCTTTTCGATTAGCAGCCCGCGCTGGATAAGATTCACTCTTCCAAAAGCAAGAAAATTCTTTCTTACCTCACCCGGAACCTCAGTGATTACTATGGATGTTCCGGCAATCTTATGCTCGAACCCCACAAACCTGTCGGAAGCAACAAAACCGGAAGGGAGAAGAAGGCTTATCTGCGTTCCTGTTACTTCTGAGTAATCGCTGGTTAACTCGTTCTTAACGGTAATGGCTTGATTATTGATGCCTTGTGAAAAACACGACAGCGAAATTATGATGAAAATTGCCAAGCAAAAATACCCCTTCATTGTCTTATTTTTTTGTAAAATTACGCAATTATTTATTAAGCAGTTATTTAATTTCAATAAATGTACCAATTGCTAAACCGGCCAACTGATATGAAACGTAAATCTCCGCTATTTATTCTATTAGCAGCTTTATTAATGTTTTTTTCTTTTACGGTATATGGAACGGGGTTCGAAAACCTGGAATACCGCAACAAAGTTTACGTAAAATTTATTCATTCGGTCAGGATGACTGTTGGTGGGTGGGAGGTAGCTTACCCTGTTCTGGCGCAAGATTCTGATACGTATTTTGAGTTTTCGTTCGATGATATTGAAGCTGATGTTAAGGATTATTATTATACGGTCGTACACTGTAAGAGCGACTGGACGCCATCCGATTTGCAGTATTTCGAATATGCTTCAGGTTTTGAGGAGAACCCGGTACGCAACTATCAGGCCTCGCGGAATACTCTTCTGCAATACACACACTATTCCATTGAATTGCCCAATGAAGACCTGCAATTGAATTATTCGGGGAATTACCTCCTGGTGGTTTATACCAATGATGATGAAGGTAAAAAGCTGGTGTGTTCGTATAGGTTTATGCTGTACGAAAATAAAATGCCAATTACCGGAGGTGTCTATCAGCCTACCGGTGCAGAATATAGTACAGGTCAAAAAGTAAGTTTCATCATCGACCGGAGAAACTACCCTCTGTATAATCCTTTTGTTGAACTAAATGTAGTTGTAATTCAAAACAATGATTGGAGTACAGCCAAAACAAAAATGGAGCCTATGTTTGTTAAATCGGATGAGCTGGTGTTTGATATTGAAGATAAGCAGATTTTTTCCGGTTCAAACGAATTTCGCTACTTCTCCACACGCAACCTGAAGATATTGATGGACAAAATAAGATCGGTTGAGTATCATAAACCTTATTATTTTGTGGAATTATTCAGTGAAAGCTCGCGGTATTTCGATAAGTACAGCTCAGTGGAGGATATTAATGGTTGCTATGTTATTAAATCGGAGGAAGAAACCGTAATCGACAATAACACTGATGCCGATTACACATTTGTACATTTTGTGTTAAAGACGGACATGCTCACTGCAAACCGAAAGATTTATGTGTATGGTGCGCTTACAAACTGGGAATTTGACGAATGGTCGGAGATGAAATATAATAAGGACTTAAAGGGGTACGAATTGCTGTTACTGCTAAAGCAGGGGTACTACAACTATCGTTATGTACTTGCCGCCGATGGACAATTCGATAATGTGCACTTTGAAGGAAGTTTTTGGCAAACTGAAAACGATTACCAAATATTTGTGTATCACAACGATATAAGCGCTGGTTACGAACGTCTGGTTGGTTACAATAAAATCAGTTCACGCAACCGATAAATCTATTCCAGGGAGCTGAAGTATTTAATGAATTGTGCCCTCTCATAGGTCTCAGGGTCAGTAATGTTGGAGTAGGAGAGTTTCCCTCTGAAGTTGCTTAGGCTGGTATATTTATGATCATCCATCCATTCCTTCATTTCATCAATCATTAATTCAATCACTTTCATGCCCTTTTTGTAAAGTACCGAGCAAACCTGAACAGTCTGAGCTCCGGCAAGTATTTCTTTAATAACTGCAGCCCCGTCGTGAATTCCGGTGGAAGCCGACAGCTCAACATCTTTTACCAGGCTATTAATCATCCCAATCCACCGCAGATTGCCTCGAATATCGGTTTCTTTGCTGAAAACACTCGACGACACCATTTGAAGCGTGTCGATATTGATATCGGGTTCATAAAAGCGGTTAAACAGCACAAAAGTATTAATGCCCCTGATTTTCATTTGATTAACAAACCACGGAAGGTTGCTGAAATAGGTTCCGATTTTAATTGCAACGGGAATAGATATGTTTTTTAGCAAAGTCTCTATTATTTCGAAATATTTCTGTTCAACAACTCCGGGTGCCTGATTAATGTCTTTAGGAATAATATACATGTTCAATTCAAGTCCATTGGCTCCGGCTTGCTCAATATCTTTTGCAAAACCCATCCATTCTTTATGGCTGATACAATTAATACTGGCAATAACAGGAATCGACACTTCTCTTTTAATATTTTTAATATGCTCAATATATTCCGAAACAGAATTATGCCTTGAATAATTATTGATATAGTCTTCTGCTTCAGGGTAATGATTATGCGTATCGGTAATAGCTTTACCAGCATCGTGACGTATTTGTTCTTCGAACAACGATTTCATTACAACTGCACCTGCTCCGTAGCCTGCAGCATTAACAATCTGTTCCGGACTTTTACTTAAACCAGAACTGCTCACGATAATCGGACTCGAGAGCTTCATGCCCATATAAACCGTAGAAATATCTGCCATTTTTTTAAGTTTTATAAAACGGTAAATCTAATAAAATTTGTTCTTACTTAAAAAGCTTTTCATGTAAAGTTTTAACAGCTTTGTTTCGAAAATGTTTTAATTATAAAACAAAGAAAGCAGGCTTAAGACCTGCTTTCTTCAGTATTGTTAAGTTTATTTCTTTTTCTTCAGCGCATCCAGTTTGTTGTTGCCTTCGGTTTGAATGCCTTCGATCTTGTTTTCAACTTCATTCGAAATGGCTTGCAGGCTGTCTTCTACAGAAGGCATTTCATCCTGCATCATATCGAATGTAAGCTTCATAATGGCCTCTTCAATAGGCTTTGCTTTTTCATCAGATTTCTTTTCGAATTCTTTGAATTTATCAGGGCATTCAGTTTTATATTTTTCACCCTCGGTTTCGAACTGACCAAGAAATGAAACCAGATCTTTAAACTCAGCTTTTGCTTTTTCGTCGCCGGCATCCGCTTTTTTAACTGTAGCAACCATTACATCCAGCATTTCATCGGCAGCGGCAAAATACTCGTCGCAATCCTTGAATTGTTTACCATCGTACTTCGTTTTAAGATCAGCCAGATTTTCTGCTTTTTTGGTTTCTTCTTTGTCTTTCTTATTTCCGCATGATACAACAGCAATGCTGATGCTTAGTGCTAAGAAAAGATACATGAAATTTTTCATAATTATAATTTAATTGATTAAACGTTAAAATTCGCTGTAAAAATATAAAATCTTACAAAACAATATTCAAATTAAAATAAAAACTTAAGAAATCAGAACAATCATATTATCGCGACTTATCCGGGAATTCTGGTATGCCGGGCAAATTATAATTGTTGTTTTTTAACTCCTCAAGGGCTACTTCAATAGCTTTGTCGAGTTGAGTATCAACGCCGGTAAATTCCAGATACGGATCATTGTCAATATAAATGTCAGGATCTACGCCATATCCTTCAATTATCCAACCTTTTCCTTCGGCAGAATAGTGCGCAAATTCGGGTTTCATCAACAGTCCACCATCAATAAAAGGCAACGATCCTCGGATACCGACAACACCACCCCATGTGCGCACTCCGATTACTTTCCCGAGCTTGTGCTTTTTAAATTGGTACGGGAATAAATCACCGTCGGAGGCTGAATATTGGTTTATCAGTAATACCTTGGGTCCGTTCAGGAGTTCGCGCGGTTTGGTATAAGGTATATCAGCGTTTCTACCCATGGCCATCATCGAAACTTCACGTCTAAGGCGCTCAATGAGCATGGGCGACACATTGCCTCCGCCATTCCCGCGATCATCGATAATAATTGCTTTTTTTGCAAGTTGCGGATAGAAGTATTTTACAAATTCGTTCAGGCCTTCCTGACCCATATCAGGTACATGAATGTACCCAACTTGTCCGTTGGTAGCTTTGTTCACATAGTCGATGTTATGCTGCACCCAAGTGTAATAATAGAGCTTATCTTCGCTATCAACGGGTACGATTATATATTTCCGTGTGTTTTTTCCATCGGGTTTGCTGCTGAACGTTATTTCCACTTGTACATCGGCTTTCCCAACGAGCAAACTGTAGATATCGGGAACGTCCTTCAGGTATTTACCGTTGATAGCAATAATGAAGTCACCTTCTGTAATTTCCATTCCTTGCCCCACCAGTGGTGACCTGCAGTTGCTTACCCAGCTTTCACCAAGTAGAATCTTGTCAATTCTGAAATAGCCACTTTCGTGTTTGCTAATCTCAGCTCCCAATAGTCCGGTTTTCACTCTTTGCGGCTGCGGACATTCGCCTCCACCAGTGTAAGCATGCCCGATATTCAGTTCACCAATCATTTCACCGAGGATGTAATTAAGGTCGTGCCTGTTGTTTACAAATGCAACCAAAGGTTCATATTTCTTCCTGATGTCAGCCCAGCTAACTCCGTGCATTCCGGGATCGTAGAAAAAATCGCGCATTTGTCTCCATGTTTCTTCGAAAATTTGATTCCATTCCTGTTGAAGATCCACCCACACATACATATTGTCCAAATTTACACTGGCAGATTGGTTTACATTGATATTGGCTGTAGGTAGGTCAATTATATAGTAGTTGCCCGATTGGGGCAATGCCATTTTTTTTCTGTTTATCGATATTTCGAAACTGCTGTAGTTCCCAAGGTTTTTTTCTTCTTTTTTCGATAAGTCAAACAACCTTAGCGAGGCAGATTCATTCATCCTGGAATAGTTGTAATATACCTTATTATCGAATACGCACAGATTCCAATAATTGCCTGCTTGAACCGGAAGTGCCGAAATGCGTTGACCAATGTTTTCAAGGTCAATTACTACGGGTTTAACTGCGTTGCTGTTTTCATTTTCTTTCTCTTTTTCTCTTGATTTGCCTTTATCGGTTTTGATATTTTTTACTTCATCAGGAGCTACTTCAACCTCCTGGTTTTTTGGGGCCAATGGCGATAAATCGTTTCGATTCAATGTAATAAAATAAATTTTAGCCCTGTCCTGATAGGCATGATTCCACTCGGTTTCGCTATATATGGGGTTGAAATCACGATCTGAAACAAAAAACAGATACTTTCCGCAGTCGCTGAACACTGGATTGTAAGAATCGTACCAGTCGGAAGTAATTTGATGGCTCTTTTTTGTTTCGGTACTGAAAAGAAAAATTTTTGCGATACGCGAAGTATCACTGTTCATGTAAGCAATCCATTTACTATCGGGCGACCAGTTGTAATCGCCGGTTTCTGTAACCTCTGAAGCACAAACCAGCACTGTGCTGCCTGAAACGATATCGGTGTACTGCAAACGCATTCTTTTATCGTGGTACAATATTTTTTTACTATCGGGCGACCATTTCAGGGAATAGGTATAGGTGTCGGCAGCTTTTGTTACCTGAACTGGTTTTTCGCTACCGTCAGCCTTGCTGTAAAATACTTCGGTTTCACCGGTTTCATCCGAAATATAAGCAATATATTTCCCATCGGGCGACCACCGCACATTGCGTTCATGAACCCCTGACGTGGATGAAATGTTCCTTGAAATGCCTTCTTCAGCAGGTACCGACCAAACGTCGCCGCGTGCACCAAAAGCAATGCGCACTCCATCGGGTGATAGCGACCAGGAGTTAATTCTTTCTGATGCATTTTTGTAGCTTATTCTTGAGCCACTGTTATCCTCCGAAACCGTGATATACAGAAGCTCAACATTTTTTTTCTCGAAACTGTAATAGTATAACCATCCGCCATTTTCGAAGATAATACCGTTGTTGCCGATATTGGGAAATTTAATATCGTAAAGGGTGAAGTTGGTAAGCTTTGATGTTTTTTTGGTTATGGTGTCATAGGCAAAAAGATTCATAGTGCGGTCGCGGTCAGAAAGAAAATAAACAAGATTTTTATGCCACATCGGGAAAATATCCTGAGCATCGTTATTTGTAATATTCTCCGTCGTTTGCGTTCTAAAATCGTGTATTCTTATATCATCAGCCATACCGCCCCTGTAATATTTCCATGTTCTGAATTCCCTGAAAACCCTGTTGAAGGCAATCATCATTCCATCATCCGAAAACGAACACCAGCTTCCAGTTGAAAAGGGTATTTGCTCCGACATTCCACCCTCTACCGGAACCATGAATAAATGTCCGACGAAGTCGTTGAATGTGGCTTTCCGGCTGCGGTATATAACTTTTTTACCATCGTGGCTCCATCCCATTACAATATTGTTAGGGCCCATGCGATCGCTCAGATCATCCCGCGAAAGTGTGGCAGTGTAGGTAAGCCTCAAAGGAGTTCCCCCTTCCGAAGACATTACATATACCTCGGTGTTGCCATCGTATTGTGCGGTAAACGCTATCATGCTGCCATCGGGCGAAAAATGGGCAAATATCTCATTTCCCTGCCCTGAAGTGAGCCGCCGTGCGGTTCCGCCCGCTAACTCACCCGTATATAAATCGCCGGCATAAGTAAATACTACCTGATTGTCGTAAACATCAGGAAATCGCAGAAGTCTTGAAAATTCTTTTGATTGTACCGATAAAAAACACAACACAAAAATAACCAATGCAGCATATTTCATATTTTTTTCTTTTTGAAAATAAGAAGTAAAGATAAGTGAATTTTATGCTAAAGTAATTCCTGTAGGTAACTTTATTCGGATGAATAAAAAAATACAGGCAGCTTCTCACTACCTGTAAGTTGTTTGCAGCCTAATACCCTGGTTAGGTGTCTTTCCTGAAGTCGGGTGTTTGAGTTCTCAGGTTTTCCTCAATTTTTTTCATAAGCATTTGCCCCATCATGGTTAGTTCAGGGTCTTTGGGGTAATTTTCACTGTTCAGGCATTGTTTAAGCCAGTAAATCGACTCATCGGTGTTACGCAATGCATTTTTCATACTAAAAAGGTAATCGGTCTGCCTTTCCGCTTTACGGGCCTGATACAGGTTTGAACTTATTGCAAAGCCAGCCTCAAGGAGCTTTTTGGCTATTACTTTTTTTCGAGCATCTTCCAATTCGCCCGAGAAATCGATAACTCCTAACGCATAGTTAAGACTCATCTTTAACAATGGAAAGCTATCAAAATTTTTCATGACGTAAGAATTTAAGATGTTAATAACACATTCTCTTTATTTTAAAGACGTAAATAGCCTATAAAGAGTTGCATTATTAGTAGGGTTTTTACCTGATTTTTATGAGAAAAAAAGAAGCATTTTAGTATCAAAACCAGTCTTTCTTTCTGAAAATCAGTAAGCCTGTTATCGACAAAAGTACCGAAAACAACAAAATACCGACCAGGGCAAGATTTGAGTCTTCCATGAAATTCGGTACATTCATTCCAAACAAGCTGGCTATCAATGTGGGGATCATAAGCAGAATGGAAATGGCTGTGAGTCGCTTCATTACAATGTTCAGGTTGTTCGAGATAACTGAGGCAAAAGCATCCATCATTCCGCTTTGAATGTCGCTGTATATGTTCGACATTTCGATAGCCTGTTTGTTCTCAATTATAACGTCTTCGAGCAAGTCTTCTGAGAAATCGTTGTTTCTGATAAAACTTGAATTTTTTAATTTAGCGAGAATGTATTCGTTCGACCGCAAAGAAGTTGTAAAATATACAAGGCATTTTTCAAGCTTCAGTAATCCCTGAAGTTCTTTGTTACGTATGGAACGTTCCAGGTCTTTTTCAACCAGATTGGTTTGGGCATTGATTTCACGCAGGTAGTGATGATACAGGTTATTGGCATGAAGAAATAAATAAAGCACAAGGTCAACCTTATTCTGTGGAAAGAATTTGCGCCGCATTTGCTTGTTGAAAAAGCCATTGATTACCTGATTTTCTTTTTGGCAAAGCACAAATATGTTCTGACCTTTGATGAAAACACCCATGGGGATGGTATTGAAAGGAATCCCGCTTTCATTGTTTATTACGGGAATTCTCATAATCATAAAAACAAAGTCATCCTCAAACTCGATTCTGGACCGTTCGTCAAGGTCAAGTACGTCAGCGATAAGGTCTTCAGGAAGGCCGAAAGTAGTGGTAAGAATATTGAACTCCGCCGTTGACGGGTTTACAACATTAACAATACATTCCTTGGTAAATTCCGAAATAGGTGTGATACCGTTTGTAATAATTTGCCAGTACGAAATCATTGGTTAACCCTCCTTGCATTTTAGCTTGCCGAAGGGATGGATTACCACTTCAACAAGGTTGATTAATAATTGCCCGCTTCGTGATAATCGTCCATTTCTTTGAATGATTTTTGTGCAAATTTAATTTTTTAACCGATAACGACAATAACGAAATAAATATTTTTTCAACTTTTTGCTTCTATTTCATTAATTCTTTTTATTCGGTGCAATAGCGGAGGGTGGGAGTAATTAACAAAAACAAACCATGGATGCGGTGTGAGATTCACCATGTTGTGAGAGCTAAGTTTTTTCAATGCACTGATAAGGGAATTTGCATGGTATTGCATTGTTGCATACTTGTCGGCTGAAAATTCGTGTCGTCGGCTGCTCATATTGGTGAATATCCCGGCTAAGGCTGAAATAGGGGTAAACAGAATTCCAAAAACCAACAGTCCCGAATGAAAACTTGCATTTTCGATGTTGATTGCCTGTGAGAACTCGGGAAATTTTAGGAAGAGTGATAACAAGTAAAGCACGCAGGCAGTTGAAACCGATGAAACAATCAAATTAATCAGAACGTGTTTTTTCTTATAGTGCCCTATTTCATGGGCCAAAACGGCAACAATTTCATCGGTCTGCATTTCGGCAATGAGGGTGTCGTATAAAACAACCCTTTTGCGCGACCCGAATCCACTGAAATATGCATTTGCTTTTGTGCTGCGTTTTGAGCCATCGATTACCATGATTTTTTTCAATGAAAAACCTGCTTTGGCGGCAAAGTCACTGATTGCAGTGCGCAATTCACCCTCTTCGAGCGGTTTCTGTTTATTGAAAAGAGGTACAATTAAATCGGAATACAGAAAATTGGCAACAATACTGAATAAAAAAATAGCCACCCATGTTAAAACCCAGAAATATTCTGCCGTGTAATAATATACCCAGGTAATGAGTGTAATCAGTCCGCCTCCGATTATGGCCATCAGAAGCCATGACTTAATTTTGTCGGTAATATAAATTTTGGGGCTGGTTTTGTTAAATCCGAACTTCTTCTCAATTACAAAGGTGTCGTAAACATCGAAAGGAATGCTGAGTATTTCGTTTGCAAAAGCGAGTAAAGCAAAGAATATTAGGCTTGTAAAAACCTCGCTGACTCCGATTGTTCTTGCCAGATTATCGGCATAGCTGAAACCATCGAAAATCAGCATCAGCAGAATAACAATCAAACTGAACAGGGAATTCACGTTCCCAAAACGGTGGTTTGCTTTCATGTAAGCTTGTTGTTCCAAATATTTATTATTATCGTAAATCCCATCGAGTAATTGAGGAATGGGTTGCCTGGAGCTTCTATAGTTCAGATACGATAAAAACATATCAATCAAAAATCCGGCGATAAGTATTGTAAGTATCAGATAAAAAATAAATTCAGCGGTCATGGATATTTGTCATTACAAAACATTCAGCAATTGCTCCTTCACTTTTTCGAGTTCATCTTTCATTTGTACAACAATAATTTGAATGTCGGAATTGTTGGCTTTCGAACCCAATGTATTAATTTCCCGGCCTATTTCCTGAGAAATGAACCCCAACTTTCGACCTGAATTTTCTTCGGTATTAAAGGTCTCTTTGAAATAGTCGCAATGTTTTTTAAGCCGGATTTTTTCTTCGGTGATGTCTAGTTTTTCATTATAAAAAATAAGTTCCTGCTCGAGCCTTCCGCCATCTATATCAGATTGTCGCATTAATTCTGAAAGCTGTTGCAATAACTTTTCTTTAATAAAACTTATCCGCTGCTTTTCGAATTTTTCTACCTGAATTAGCAAATCGAGTATATTATTAATGTGGAGCATAATATCACAACCAATAACATTGCCTTCGCTTTTTCGGAATTCAGTTAACTGCTCAACCGCTTCCTTACAGGCGCATTTAATAATTTCCCATTCGTCGGTCGAAAGTTCATCATTTCTTGAAGTCATTACATCAGGCATTTGTAATGCTTTTGAAATTATTTCTGGGCCGGGAGAAATATTGTGCTTTTCGCAAAGCGAAATCATTTCAGCTATATATTTCGATGCCAGTTCGTGATTGATTATTGTTGGTTGAAAACCGGGGTCGAGTTCGGCATAAAGGGCAAAGTCGATTTTACCGCGAAGAAGTTTTGTAGATAGCAACTCCCTGATTTCTGATTCTTTTTCTTTATAAAATGAAGGAAACCGCAACGAAACATCGAGCTGCTTGCTGTTGATTGATTTGATTTCAATACTGATGTTTTTGCCATTCACTGCTACTTTGGTGCGCCCGTAGCCCGTCATCGAAACTATCATATCGCTTTGTTTTATTTGCAAATGTAATGTATTGATTCAATTTAGGAAGCGATTTCTTAACAAATTGCAATTACCGAGAAATTAAAAATAGTTGAAAAAAAATATAACGAAGCATGTGAAATTTTTGCATCTTTAACATCTAAGTCGTGTTAACTAAAAAATCTTTACTATGAATACTTTGATGTTTAAAATTGCCTTGTTTGCAATAATTATTTCGGTTTTTTCGGGTGAGTTCTATCAGAAAAACGTAATTACCCCTCCCGATAAAACGTATGAAGAGTTATGGAATGAAGTAAAGGAATTCGAATCGAAAGGTCTGCCAAAATCAGCCTTAGAGGTGGTAGAGGCGATTTACAAAAAAGCAATGGCGGAACAAAACAGCGAACAGGTTACAAAAAGCTGTTTGTACAGGTATAAATACATGTATGCTCTCGAGGAAGATGGTTTGAGCAAAGTAATAAAACAACTTGAAGCGGATATTAACATCATGCCCGGTAAGTCGAAATATTTCGGGTATATGCTTCTTGCAGAAATTTACAGCGATTACCTTGAAATGAATTATTATGTCATAGGCCAGCGAACACGCCTGAGCGAATTTACACCTGATGACCTGGCCACCTGGGATGTTAGTCATTTTAAAGATAAGATCATTAAAAACTATGTGCTGGCATTAAACAATGAACTGAAAACGGAGCCCATCGAAAAATACCCGGAACTCATTGAATTTACCGAAAAAGGAAAGAAATCATGTCCGACAGTTTTCGATTTGTTTTCGCACATGGCTTACAGGCTTTTTTCAACTCCGGTTTCAAACTGGTACAGCAACAACTACGACAGAAATGAAGCGATTATTACCAACATTCAATACTGTGAAACTGCTGAAGTTTTTTCAGAGACCGATTTTCTTGCAAACGATTCAATATCTTATGCTTTCTATACGCACAAAGTGCTGAAAGATTGGATTAATTTCAGGCTCAGTGACCCAAAATCCGCGGAAGCACTGGTTTTCGCTGACCTGATCCGGCTGAATTACTACCGGATTCATGTTCAGCATCCCGAAAAGGATAAAGTATGGATGAATACCATGCAGGCATTACACGATAAATTTTTTAAGAATCCGGTAATTGCAGAAATCGATATACTCATTGCAAACTACTACTACGCCATTGGCTCGAAATACTCTTACAGCGATACATTATCCTGGAAAAATGCTCCCTACATGCGAAAAGCATACGATTTGGTCGATCAGGTAGTGAAAATGTATCCCGACACTACCATATCGGCAAAGTGCATGAACCTGAAATCTTCAATCGAAAAGAAGGAAGCCGGAATGTATTCATTGCATAATAGTGGAAGCGGAAAAAACACTCAAGTTCAGATATATTACCGGAATGTGAATAAAGTTAACCTGAGCTTGCTAAAGATCGACTATGAAGATTACCGCAAAATAGAGAGAAAATACTACGACAGGGAAGATAAAATTGCTGAATTATTGTCGAAGTCAACGATTGTAAGCACTGAGAAAATTGACCTCGGCAACGAAACCGACATGAACATGCATGCGAGGAACTATTTTGTTAAACCGTTGCCCAAAGGCCACTATTTGTATGTGTTACATCAATCCGATAATATTGCTGACGAAAGAATGCTTTTGTCGTATAATGCCATTTTTATAACAGATTTTGTTTATACTCACAGGGCCAGCGAATCAGGTGACCTGGAGTTTTTTGTAATGGATAGAACATCCGGAGACCCTGTAAAAGGTGCTCAGATAACTTTTTACACTGAGAAATATAATTACATTACCAGCTCTTATAACTACGATAGGGTAAAGCAGCTTTTCACTGATACAAACGGTTATGTTTGTTTTAATCCAGATGATGATGACTACAGAAGCTATTATGCTGATATCAGAAAGGGTGACGATTTTGTTGCTGTAAACAATTATTTATATTCCTACAATTACAATTATAACGACGATGACTCCGAGACGGTGACACTTTTTACCGACAGGGCTATTTATCGTCCGGGGCAAACAATATATTTCAAAGGAATTGCAACCAGTACAAAATTAATGGTTACAAAATTACTTCCCAAACTTTCAACCACAGTTGAGTTGCGCGATCCGAATTATCAGGTGGTGGGCAGTGCACAGGTTAAAACCAATAACTTCGGAAGTTTTGCAGGTAGTTTCGAAATCCCTTTAGGAACCGTTACCGGCCAGTTCCAGATATCCTGTATCGGAGGAACAAAATACATTAGTGTTGAAGAATATAAACGTCCCAACTTCGAAGTGGTTTTTAAACCCGTGGAAGATGAATACAGAATTGGCGACAGTATCAAAGTTACTTCAAAAGTGCAGTCGTATGCAGGTTCTAACATCACCGATGCAAAAGTGAAATTTACTGTTACACGTCAGGTTTCATGGAGGGGCTGGCCATACTATTATTCATATATTCCCGCAAAAGAGGTTTGTTTTGGGGATGTGGTTACTGATGAAAATGGAGATTTTACGGTAAGCTTCAGGGCAGAGCCCGACAACGAGGTGCCGGGGCAGCAAAATGTTTGCTTCCAATACTCTGTTAGCGCAACAGTTACCGATATTACCGGTGAAACACAACAGGGTTCTACTTACGTTTTTGCAACCAATAAAAGCTTGTTGCTTGAATCAGATCTACCTGAAATGGTTAACAAAACCAGTATTGATACGCTGAGAATATACGCCAGAAACATTAATGGCAAAGATATCAATACTCAGGTAAAGGTGAGATTTGTGGCTCTGGAAGATACAAAGAACCTGCTCCAGCCTGATTTGTTTGGCAAAACTGACAGGTCGGGATACTCAAAAGAAGAATGGTACAGTTTGAATCCGGGTGTTGCCTATTCCAACGAAAACGATTACAGAACCTTCCGTGAGTTGAAAACAGTTCTGAGTTATGATGTGAAAACCGGGGAAAATTTCAAAATACTGATAGCCAACGATATACGTAAACTTAACCCGGGAAGATATTGTCTGAAATTGCAGGCAAAAGATAAATTTGGTGGCGATGTTGAAGAACTGAAATATTTTACTGTGTACGACCCGGGTGTAACTGCAATGCCATATATGGCAGCGACCTTATTCATTCAGGAAAACGCTACCGTATTACCAGGGGAAAAAGCGATATTGTATCTCGGCACATCATTCAAAGATGTTAAATTGTCGTATGAGCTTGAACACAAAGGCGTTATTGCAGAACGAAAATGGATTAATGTAAGCAACGAAATCAAAAAAATAGAGATTCCGGTTACCGAAGATTTCCGTGGGAATTTTACTGTTCACGTGCTCTTTGTTAAAAACGGCAGACAATACACATCGACCTTCATATTTTATGTGCCGTGGACAAACAAAGAACTGAACATTAAGCTCGAAACCTTTCGCGATAAAATTGAACCCGGTTCTAAAGAGGAATGGAAAATTAGAATTACAGATAATGATGGAAAACCTGTCTCAGCCGAAATGCTTGCAGGCATGTATGATGCTTCTCTCGATGCTTTTACAGCCAATTCGTGGTGGCTCAACACCAATCCTTATTATTACTCTTTCCGCTATTGGGGTACATCGTGCTATAGTTTGAATGGATCCCGCTTTTTATATACATTCCCAATGAGCTATGCCAAAGTCCCCAATGATTATGTAATGTTTAACTGGAATGGTTATTCTCATGGGGGATATTATTACAGTTACGATATGAGTGGTGGGTATGAATATGAGGGCGATATGAGGAATTATGACCGTATGGCGGTATCGGACAGTCAATCCGGCATGGCAGGCGGAAGAGAAAAAGCTGCAAAAGAAGAAGCTCCCTCAGCTGCTTACGGTATGGCAGAAATGAGCCTTGTTGATGCTGATGAAACAGTAACAACAGCAACTCGAAACGGACCTACTTCAGGAGAAGGTAAAATGGGGCAGCAACCAAAGATAAGAGCCAATTTTAACGAGACAGCATTCTTTTATCCGCAAATGGTAAGCGACTCCAATGGAGTTATTATGCTTACATTTACTGCCCCCGAAAGCCTTACCCGCTGGAACCTGATGGCGCTTGCACATACCACCGATCTAAAAATTGGCTCTTTAAATAAACAGATTGTTACGCAGAAAGAGCTTATGCTTATGCCTAATGCCCCCAGATTTATCAGAGAAAACGATACGTTGATATTTTCGGCAAAAATAAGTAATATCAGCGAAAAACAAATTACTGGCAATACAACTGTTCGCCTATTCGATGCAATTACAATGCGTGAAATTACAAACGAATTGTTGTTGTCATCACCCGATATGCAGAAATTCGATGTTAAAGCAGGTGGCAATGTTGAAGTAAACTGGAAAATCTCGGTACCATCAGGCTTGGCAGGAGTTGTTTACCGAATTACTGCCGAAAGCGAAACCCACAGCGACGGCGAAGAGAAATACCTTCCCGTACTGCCAAACCGTATGTTGGTTACCGAATCAATACCTTTGCCAATAAGAGGGGGACAGACAAAAAAGTTCAGTTTTAATCACATGAAGCAATCTATTCAGTCATCAACTCTGACGAATTATAAACTTACCCTTGAATTTACATCGAACCCTGCATGGTATGCTGTTCAAGCGTTACCTTATCTGGCAGAATACCCGTATGAATGTGCCGAACAAACTTTCAGCCGGTATTATGCAAATAGCCTAGCCGCATATATTGCCAACAGCGACCCAAAAATAAAAAGGGTATTCGATGTGTGGAAAAGCACTCCCGGCAGCGACGCGCTGAAATCGAATCTGGAGAAAAACGAAGAGTTGAAAGCCTTGTTGCTGGAAGAAACCCCCTGGGTGCTTGAAGCTCAGGATGAAACAGAACGCAAGCATCGTATTGCCCTGCTTTTCGATGTTAACCAGATGAAAAACCAATTGAGTACCGCATTATCAAAACTTAAGAAAATGCAGGTGTACAACGGAGCATGGCCATGGTTTGACGGAATGCCGGAAGATCGCTATATCACACAGCATATTGTAGGAGGCATAGGTCATTTGCAAAAACTGGGCGTGGTTGATGTTTCATCAAACAACGAACTGTATTCAATGGCAGGAAAGGCTATCGATTATATGGACAATGAATTGGTAAAAGATTACAAAGCCCTGCTGAAGTATTATACTCCCAAAGAAATGGAACTTAATCATCTGGGATATTATCAGATTCATTACCTCTATGTGAGAAGCTTTTATAAAGATATATGGCCAATACCGGAAAAGTCAAAAACAGCCTTCGAATATTATAAAAAGCAAGCCGAAAAATACTGGTTGAGCAACAATCGCTACATGCAGGGAATGTTGGCCCTTGCACTCTTCAGGTTCGATGAAAAAGAGGTTGCTTCCGATATTGTGGCATCACTGAAAGAGTATTCACTGCAAAGTGAAGAAATGGGTATGTACTGGAAATCCGATGCCGGATACTATTGGTATGAGGCACCTATCGAAACACAGTCGCTGATGATTGAAGTTTTCAATGAAGTAAGCTCCGACAGTATTGCAGTTGAAGAAATGAAGATATGGTTGCTGAAACAAAAACAGACACAGGACTGGAAGACAACCAAAGCCACCGCTGATGCTATATATGCTCTGTTGCTTACCGGTATGGAATTGCTCAGCGATGACCAGTTGGTTGAAATTACACTGGGAACAGAAAAGATTAACCCGGCCGAAATGAAAGACTTGAACGTGGAAGCAGGAACGGGATATTTTTCAAAATTTTGGAGTGGCTCTGAAATTAAACCGGAAATGGCAGATATTACAGTAAAAAAGCCCGGTAAAGGGATTGGATGGGGCGCAGTGTATTGGCAATATTTTGAGCAATTAGATAAAATTACATCGTTCAAGGATACACCGTTAAAAATCGATAAGAAACTGTTTGTCGAACTGCGTAAGGATGGTAAAGTAGTAATGACCCCTGTAACAGAAAAAACTCAGCTTCATGTTGGCGACAGGGTTATTGTAAGAATTGAGATACGGACAGACAGAAACATGGAATATGTTCATCTGAAAGATATGCGTGCTGCCTGTTTCGAACCGGAATCGGTGTTCTCGGGGTATAGATATGAACACGGATTGGGTTTCTACCAGAGCATCCGGGATGCGTCAATGAATTTCTTTATTTCATATCTTCATCAGGGTACCTATGTCTTTGAATATCCCCTGATAGTTTCTCAGAGAGGAGAATTCAGCAATGGCATTACTACGATGCAATGTATGTACGCCCCCGAATTTACCACACACAGTCAGGGCATTCGTGTCAAAGTGCAATAGACTGCAAGGATATCAAAAAAAAGGAGCAGTAATGCTCTTTTTTTTTGCTTCCGGGTATGCTCTCAGGTTACGATGTTTTTTATCCTGCAGCGGCAATAAAAAAAAGCTTTTATAGTTAAGTATTTAAGTTTATATTTGCAGCGATGAAAAAAAGGCTTTTATATCTTGTACTGGCAGTTGTAGTTGTTATTACTGTTTCTTGTTCCGAATATCAGAAACTGCTAAAAAGCGACAATTATGAGTTGAAATACACTAAAGCAGTTGATTATTTCGGGAAAGGTGACTATTATAGGTGTATGACATTGTTGGACGAATTGAGCAGCGTATACAGGGGCAGGGCAGAGGCTGAAGATATTCACTATATGATGGCCCAATGTTATTTTAATAACGAAGAATACAATATGGCAGCGTACTATTTTAAAACCTTTTCTGAAGTTTTTCCAGTAAGCCGGAAAGTTGAGGAATGCGATTACATGGCTGCCTACTGTTTTTACCTTTTATCGCCCGGGCCTACACTTGACCAGACTTTTACACTAAGGGGCATTCAGGAACTTCAGCTTTTTCTGAACCGGTATCCTCAGTCAGAACGCCGTGATAGCGTGAATATACTCGTGGACAATTTATATCTCAGGCTCGAAACCAAAGCCTACAACAATGCCAAGATGTATTTTGATATCGGTGATTTTAAAGCCGCCATTACATCTCTGAAGAATGTTCTAATCGATTATCCCGATACACAATTCCGTGAGCAAGCCATGTACTATATCGTAAAATCAGCCTATTACCTTGCGGAGAATAGTGTGGAAGAGAAGAAGAAACAGCGCTACAAAGATACCGTAGAATACTATCAGTCATTTGTTGACAGGTATCCGGAGAGCAGATACGTGAAAGAAGTCGAAAAAATATATACACAATCACTAAAGCTGATAAACTGACATAATTATGGATTTTAAAAAAACAAAAGCACCGATTACCACTGTGACCAACAACCTGAGCGATATGGAGAGCAAAGTTGGCAATATCTACGAAGCTGTTGTGATTTGCGCAAAAAGGTCGAACCAGATATCGCAGGAAATTAAACAGGAATTGAGTGCCAAGCTGAACGAGTTTGCATCATACAGCGATAACCTTGAAGAAGTTTTCGAAAACAGGGAGCAGATTGAAGTAAGCAAATACTATGAAAGACTGCCGAAGCCAACGCTTATAGCACTTGATGAATTTCTTGATGATAAATTGTATTATCGGCGTCCTGAAGCAGATAGTGCTAATATTGAATCGGTGTGATGTTGCATGGCAAGAAAATCTTACTGGGTTTAACTGGGAGTATTTCTGCCTACAAAGCCGCTTTTCTGGCCAGATTATTAGTAAAGCAGGGAGCTGAGGTAAAAGTGATTATGACGCCTCTGGCTAAAGAGTTTATTTCACCGCTTACTATGGCAACTCTTGTTAAAAATCCAGTACTTGTCGATTTCTATAACCCTGAAAATGGAGACTGGAATAGTCATGTGGATTTGGGCTTATGGGCTGATGCCTATTTAATCGCACCTGCTACGGCAAATACTATCGCTAAAATGGCTTCCGGCATAGCCGATAACCTACTGCTTACTACGTATCTCTCTGTTAGATGCCCTGTTTTTGTAGCTCCGGCTATGGACTGCGATATGTTTGAACATCCGGCTACTCAACAAAACCTGAAAAAACTTGCTTCTTGTGGTGTTATTTCAATTGAACCAGCCGAAGGAGAATTGGCAAGCGGATTGACGGGAAAAGGAAGATTGGAGCAACCTGAAAATATTGTCAATGATATTATCCAGTATTTCGATAATCAAAACATTCTGAAAGGAAAAAAAATTTTGGTAACAGCAGGACCAACCTATGAAAAGATTGACCCGGTTCGTTTTATCGGAAACTACTCCTCCGGTAAAATGGGATATGCCATAGCAGAAGAACTTGCAAAATATGGTGCAGATGTAATTTTGGTTAGCGGTCCGACACACCTCAAAGTTATTTCTGAGCATATTGAATTGATTCGAGTGAATAGTGCGAATGAAATGTTTCAGGCATGCATTAGTTTCTTTTCAGGCTGTGATGCTGCAATTATGAGTGCTGCTGTTGCTGATTTTACCCCGCTTGCTCCTGCCAGAAACAAAATTAATCGCGAAAACAGCAATATCACTATTGAATTAAAACCTACAAAAGATATCGCTGCCGAGTTGGGTAAACTCAAAAAAGAAAATCAGATTCTTGTGGGTTTTGCTCTGGAAACAGAATTTGAGAAAAACAATGCCGATAAAAAGCTGAAAAAGAAAAACTTCGACTTCATTGTGCTAAATTCGTTACAAGACGCAGGTGCAGGTTTTAATTTCGATACCAACAAGGTTAGTATTATCGAAAAGAATGGGTCGGTTACCGATTTCGAATTGAAACTCAAAACCGAAGTGGCAAGCGATATTGCCGAAAAAGTAATTACATATCTGAATACCATTTAAAAGCATCAGTTTATGAAAACCTTGATGATTTTCGTTTTTTCGTTGTTTTGCCTCTTGCGACTCAGTGCACAGGAGCTTGACTGCCGCATACAGGTAAATTACTCCAAATTGCAGGGGACCAGTAACCAGCAAATATTTACAACCTTTCAACAGGCTTTATATGAGTTCCTGAATAATACAAAATGGACCAACAATGTTTTTCAGAAAGACGAACGGATTGAATGTAATTTCAATTTTAACATAACCGAACAAATATCTTCTGATGAGTACAAGGGAACACTGCAGATTACCTATAGCCGACCTGTATTTGGAACCTCTTATAATAGCCCGATACTGAATCATTTGGACAATGATATTCAGTTTAAGTATGTTGAATTTCAGCCGCTCGATTTTAACGTAAACAGTTTTTCATCGAACCTTACATCAATTCTTGCATTTTATGTGTATATCATAATTGGTTTAGACTATGATACCTACGGTATGAATGCAGGAAGCGAATACTATTCAAAAGCGGAAGCCATTGTTCAAAATGCTCAGTCTGCACCAGAAAAAGGATGGAAGGCATACGAAAACCTGAAAAACAGATATTGGTTCGTTGAAAATCTGCAGAATGATCAGTATTCACAGGTGCGCGACTTTTTGTACGTATATCACCGCCAGGGTCTCGATAAGATGGCCGATAAGCCTGCAGATGCACGCGCAAGAATAGAGGAATCACTCGAATATCTGAGGAATGTTCACCGTAGGAAACAGGGCACATTTTTAATGCAGATTGTTACGACTGCAAAGGGCGACGAAATCGTAAATATTTTCAGCGAAGCTTTTCCCGACGAAAAGGCCAGAGTGTATAATATCATGAAAGAAATCGACGTTGCCAATGTTACGAAATACGACGATATCATGAAAAACCCGGAATGATAATTTCGTATGTTGAAATCAATTTCAATCAGAAACTATCTGTTAATTGAAAATCTTGAACTCAGTATTCCGGATGGCTTTATTGTTCTTACGGGAGAAACTGGGACTGGTAAATCAATTATAATTGATGCGCTGGGCCTGATACTTGGCAACCGGCTTAGCACAGGCATACAAATTTCGGGAGATAATAAATGTGTCGTAGAAGCATCATTTAATATATCGGGGAAACCCGCTATTTATTCGATGTTGCACGAAAATGATATTGACAGGGATGATGTTATGCTGGTACGCCGCGAAATAAACAAAACAGGGAAATCGAGGGCTTTTATAAATGACACACCGGTTAATCTGCAAACCCTCGAAGCAATTACCTCAAGGTTGGTTGATATGCATAACCAGTTTGCCAATCTCGAAATTGCGAAACCTGCGTTCCGCCTGAGTATTGTTGACAGTGTAGCCGGAACAAGGAAAGATTTTGCGGATTATAAACTGATTTATAGTGAATTCACTGCGCTTAAAAATATACTGAACGAAAAGAAGCAGCAACATGAGGCAATTATTAAAGAGGCCGATTTTTACGAATACCAACTTAAGCTTTTACAGGAAAGCGGAGTAAAAAGCAACGCCGAATACGAGGAGCTTGAATCGGAATTGAACACCCTAATGCATGCAGGAGAGATTAAAGAAAATTTGTATGAATGCATGCTTACCTTATCGAAAGGTGATAACGATATGGTTACTCAGTTGAAAAACTGCATAACAATCATGACAAAAGTTATGCGCAATTCCGACATGGCAACTCCGTTGAAAGAGCGCCTCGAATCGCTCCTTGTTGAGTTGAAGGACATCGACTCTGAAATCAGTGCTCTGGAAACACGTGTTGAAGTCAATCCGCAGCGACTTGAAATGGTTACTGGCCAGATTGATAAAATCAATTCATTGTTGTCGCGTTTTCGGGTAAATACTGTGGATGAACTCCGGATGCTGGAGAATGAGTTTGCAACCAAAATCAGTCAGGCCTCAACGCTTACTGATGAAGTACTTTTGCTGCAAAAAGAGTGCGATACGCTTCAGACCAAAGTTGAAAACGCTGCTGCGGTATTAAGTGGCAAACGCTCAAAGGTTTTTGGCAGGATAAAGGCCGACTTGGAAGAGATGCTTCAATCACTAAATCTGAATGGAGCTCGCTTCGAAGTTGTTAACAAAATCTCGCAGCAACCCGATGCGTCTGGGATTGATAATATCGATTTCTTATTCAGTGCCAACAAGAATATGGCACCTGAAAATCTGATGCAAACCGCATCAGGCGGCGAATTATCGCGCATTATGCTTTGCCTGAAATCGTTGATGTCGTCGGAAGATGCAATCCCAACACTTATTTTCGATGAAATTGATGCAGGGGTATCCGGCGAAATAGCCGATAAAATGGGAAGAATTATGCAGAAACTTTCGGTCGGCAGGCAGGTAATCAGTATTACACATTTGCCCCAGATAGCTGCCAGAGGAAAGAGCCATTTTAAAGTTATTAAAACCGAAAAGACTGACAGAACGGTAACCTCTGTGAAATTGCTCAATCAGAATGAAAGAACCGAGGAGCTGGCGTCGATGCTTAGCGGAGCTGAAGTAACCGCTGCTGCCCGTGCAAATGCCACGAACCTGTTGCAGAATTCCTTATAACCGGAATCGAAGCCCGGCATTAATTGTTAAAACATTCACTTTATTGTTTATGGTGGGAGATATATCAGATACACCAAACTCATAATGACAGTCGAGACTGAAAATTCCGATGTGCATTCCAAGTCCAAGATTCATTCCAAACACAGCGCTCCTGAAATCTTCGTTTTCAAAACCGAACTGATTCCCGTGCACATTTGTGAAAACCGATAGGGTTGGACCAGTGTAAACACGAAAAACCCACAAGTTTAACCCAAAGAAAACAGGAACTTTCAGGACATTGTAATCCACATTTTCACGAATGTTGTCGGAGGTTAATTCACTGAAGTGATATAAATCGTTGCCCTGCCTTGAGAAAAAAATGCCGGGTTGAATAAAAACAGTGTTCAGGGTGCTAATAAAAAGCCCTGCCTGATATCCGGTGCGCGAATGATAATCCTGCTCAACCGGTTCATTGGCAAACTTAGAGAAATTTAGACCCACCTGTGGAATGATGGCAATTTTCTTATTTTCCTGAGCATACACACCTATACCCATCATTATAAACAAGAACGCAATAATTAGCTTTTTCATGACTTTATTTTGTTTTCAAATACAAAGATATTGCCAGATAAGAGAAATAATTTCTTTTCAAATTAATATTTTCAACAAACCAGGTTTATTACCGAATTAGTTCTTCTTAATTTTTATATAATTGCATTA
>JAGOLH010000095.1 GCA_017994175.1 Bacteroidales bacterium
GGCAATTTAATAGAAGCTGTGTTGGCGGCCATCTGGTAAAAGAACGGGTCGCTATTTAGCATACACTCGAGCATATAATTCTTCATAGTCTCAGCCAATTCCTGATTACCGTAGCCAAGCCGGAAATCGAAAAACACCTCTGCTTCGAGTAAATTCTGCGGTACAGGCTTGTTGATCCATTCGTTAAAATAGTTTCTAAATTCACTCAGCGGCCTACACCATTTTGCGTTGCATGCCATGTACCCACCCTTACACGACCGGTATCCGCACTGTATCAGATACTCATTCATTTTTCGGGCGAAGGTGTTATAATACTCTGCGTAGGCTTCTTGCTCTCTCTCGTCGTCGGCATCGGCATATACCAGTGCATTATCCTGATCGGTTGCAAGGCTTTGTTCGTTTCGCCCCACGCTGCCGAATACCAGGAAAGCAAAATTCGCAGGGGCCTGACCAATTTCACAAATAATTAAATCGCCCAGACGGGCAATTACCGCATCGGAAACCTGTGATACTACAGGGCTGATATATCGGGCATGAATGCCTGCATTGAACATGAGCTCCACCATTTTTCGCAGCCGGAATTGCAGCCCTGCAAATTCGCTAGCATGGGCAGCACTGTTTACCGAACGAATGATCCAGTCACCGCTATTAGCCAGCCGTGCCACAATCTCCACTCCCGAGACATAACTGCGGATATTTCCTGCATCATCACGTACCGGCAACACATCGATATTCATTTTTTGCATCGTAAGCAGAGCATCGAAAAGGGTGCCTCCGGCACTGAAAGCAATAACAGGAGCTGTCATAATTTCGCCTGTAGTTTTATCGAAATTTCTTCCAGATTCAATCCAGCGGCTCCTAATGTCGGCATCGGTAACCATCCCTATTGTATTATCGCGCTCCGACTGTACAAAAATGCATTTAGAGTCCGAAACTGTCATAAGATAGGCTGCTTTAGTTACCGGAGTATCGGGATTGCATACAGGGGCAGCCTTTGCAATATCAATCACCGATAAGAGCAGGACTGCATTGCGATTCATAGCATCGGCAACAAGCACGTTGTTTTCAGCTTGTTGCAGCACGGCATCGCTTACATCCTGAACAAAACCTTCACAATAGCGTCCGCCCTCGCTATTTTTGTGAAGTATTGCCCATACTGCCACAAATCGCTGTTTGTTGTTTTCGGAAAACAGTCGGAGTACTTTATTGTTTACAAAGCCATATTTTAGTAATTGCAAGGTGAAGCTTTTTAATTCCGATTTATCGGCAAACAAATCGTCAATACGGGTTTTCATCATTTCTTCTTTCGACCTGAAACCCAGGATTTTCACAGCTGGTTGGGTTGCTTCGGTAAAACGACTGTTTCTTGAAAAACTCGATCGGAAGAACCCGAAGTTAGCAAAATCGAATGAAACGAGACTTTCGCCATTCAATGGAACTGAATCGGCATCGGATTGTCCTGTCACCGGGATTTCCTTGATCAACACTACCAAGGCTTTGTTCCCTGTCATAGTTATCCGCGACAGATTAACCATTACACGCATCTTCAATTGATTTTTTCGGGTAACAAACGACTCGAAGCTTTCGGGCAATTCGGTGGCATTGTAAAGGGTCTCGAAGTCGAAATATTTTTCCTGAAGCTCATGGGAGGCAATAATATCCCATAACGTAAAACCTTCGATTTCGTATTCATCGTAGTCCAACATATTGAGCAGGGTTTTGTTGGCATATATATAGTTGTGCAGTACCAGCAAAGCTCCTTCGGATGATGCTTCGACCAAAGCACGGTATCGCTCCTGCGATATCCGTAGCTGTTCTTCGGCCACGAGTCGTTTGTTTTCGAGCAGCAGGCTTTGCCAAGTGGCAAAGGCAATAAAAGTGGCAATCAGCAGAGTTGATAACAAAAGAATTATGAGCAACTGATTGCGCAGCCGTGCAATTTCGGTCTGCACATCGTCGAGGTAAATTCCTGTACCAATAATCCATTTCCAAGGTTCAAACTTCTTAACATAACTTAGTTTTGGGACAATGCGGCTGCTGTCATCCATAAACTGCCATTTATAGCTGATGAAACCCTCACCCTGTTTTTTTGCAATTTCAACGGCTTCAATGAACAATTTTTTTCCGTCGGGATCGGCGTAATTTTGCAGGGGGGTTCCTGTTAATTCGTGCATATAGGGATGCATCAGCATATTGGGCTCCATATCAGTTATCCAGAAATAATCTTTTTTCTGTGTTCCGTAACGTAAAGCTTCAATATCTTCTTTTGCAAGAGATTGCGCAGCTTCTAGACCCAACTTACCGGTGCTGTATTCTTTATTGTATTTGTCGAGAATGCTCCATGCTGTTGCAGTGAGCTCCTTAAGCATGTTTTTCTTCTGATTTATGGCATTTCGTTCAAAGGCTGGCAGTATAAATGCAAACACCGTAACAATAAAAAGCAGCAGAGCAATTGTAGCCGGAACTACTATTTTTTGAAAGAATTTGTTTTTTATCAGGGTTTTAAATTTTATCATAACACCATTTTTTCGTTTATAAATGAGTCCGCCTGTTGGGGTTTAGCGAAATTGTGTTGAGGCGGCGGTTGGCGGTATCGAATACCGAAAAGCCGTTTTCCCGTCCATTATCGGCAAGTGCGGGCAAACCAACGACACAACGATAATCGCGAATATTTCTGCTGCCATAGGTAAAAAACCTGAACCTGCCAAGCCATGCAGAAGTAATGTTGCCATTGGTTTCGTAACAAATGCCTACTCCTTCGGGATGAATGTGCCCAACGAAACCAATTGTGCTATTGTGGGCAGCCATGTGCAAAAAATGTGTTTTCACATCGGTATTTACTCCTTTTAGTGAGGATTCATAGCCTGAAAGGTTGGGATACAGATAGTGCGAAAACGACAAATGTAAGCCATCGCAGTTATGCACTTCGAATTCGGGCAGTGAATTGAGATATTCTATTTCGTTATCGCGAAGCTGCAAGGGAGAATCGTCATTATAGTGCCATACCCTGCCGTTTGATAGAGAAAGCTTTTCGTAATCGCTTAATAGATACCATTCTTTTGGAAAACGGAAATCTGTTGCATGTGTTGGAAAACTTGCAGTATGGAAAATATCATGGTTGCCTTTAACAACACAGCTACAATTATTTTTCACCAGAGAAATACACTCCGAGGCATTGCGGGTGTGGTTATATGCAGCTCTCCGATAAGGGTAACCAAGAATATCGCCCAGACACACCACATGATCGCAAGCTTCGTTTTCGGCAATTCGTAGCGCATCTTTCAGGCTAACAACATCTTCGTGAATATCGGCAATCAATGCAATTTTCAATGTTTTCAGGTATTTTCATTTAGTACCCAGGTCCTATATTGTTGTCGCGGTTATGCTTCTTGTTCACTTGTATTTTGTCAAACCCATTTTCTGTAACCCTGCGCAACAACTTCTTCCGCATTATTGTCAGGGTAAAGATATCAATAATTTCATTTCCAATCAACAGCAAATTCAAGGCATTTTATTTAGGGTGCGGGGTACATTTAAAAGTACACCGCAAAAAATCAGGCAATTACTTCAATCAGTTGATTGCAGCTTTAAAATATTACATTGAAATAAAAACTAAAAGCAATACATTTGCTATATCAAGTTAGATGTCGAATGATTTAATTCAGAGAAAATTTTGAACACATAATCACACTCGCATGGTATATACGAGAAATTATCTGCAGTGATTGATATAAAAGGGTGAAACTATGAATATAAAACAGTTAAAGAAAACCTTGCTTTATGTTTTTATTACAATTTTAACGATGAACGGCTTCTCTCAGCCGCTTGAAAACCGGTTATTCATTTCCGTTGACGGACTGGCTCCCGCTCTGAAATTTGGTTTTGAAAAAGTAATTACAGAACGCTTATCGCTGAAAACATCGGTTGGTGCTTGTATTGTCGGACCCAGCCTGCTATCTTACAATTTATACGGCACCTACATTATTACGCGACCAGAGAAAACTTTTGGTTGCACCCTCCACTTTGGGTTTACCGACAATTATATCGATGTGCTTACCCCCATGTTTTCGTTGGGATTGGGAGGCGGTGCCGGAATATATTACCGGTTTAAAAACTACTCCGTTTTAACATTTCGGTTGGGGATAATCTCAGGCCCTTCGGTTGATAATGGTAAATATGCCATATTGACTCTTCCCAATTATGGTATTGAATACGCATTTAAGTTCAGAAACAAAAACAGCAGTAAACACACAGTACGCGATTGATGTGATAGGAAATGAAGTACTGGGGAAAAGAGATTGTACAATGAGTCAAAAGGTAATTTCTGTCAAAAAACTCAACTCTTCAAGCACCTGAATAAAAAGACATACTTAATAGCACAAAATCACAGCATACTAAACGCCTTGGTTTCACGTTAAATGTAAAGAAACAAAAGAAAATGAGATTTCTAATCATTGTATTTATCGGAATTGGCATATTCAATTGCAGCTTAACTCCGGCTTTGGGGCAAGGCACTTCATCGGGGAGTTTAAAAGCGGTGTTGATTGTTGGTTATCAGGAAGATGGCACCCTCGATGCAATTGAAAAAATGGATAAGATTGCGAAGCTGCTCAAAGAAAACGGTGTAAGCGTATATAAATTCTATGATAGTAATGCCGATTGGAATGAGATTACCAAAGTGTCGGGAGAATGCAGCTTTTTTATTTACTCCGGGCACGGAAGCCGATTGGGAGAAGATGGCAATGTGGGAGGTCTGTGCATTACCACAATGGTTTCTACCGCCGACATTCTGAAAGACTTGCATTTAAAAAGCAATGCGCTGGTTGTTTTTGTTTCGGTATGCAATGGAGCCGGTTCTTCAGCCGGCGACGACGATGATATTGGTATTACTGAAGCGAAGAAACGGGTAATCAGTTATGCGGCACCTTTCTTCAAGATTGGAGCTGCAGCGTATTATGCAAACAACTATGATAACGGTCCGTATAATTTCCTGAAAGATTTTTTCTCGGGAGAAAGCTTGAAAAAAGCGTATCTGAATTCCACCACAACATGGACCGATGTTGAATTCGACGAACCCTTTCCGGGGCACCCCGATAAAACCTTTAGTATTGCCAGTGAACAGGGAGGTGGTATAGCGACCAGAACAACATACATTAACGGGGTCAAAAAAGTGGAGGAAATAACCGACCCAAAGGGATACGAAATTACCTATGCCGGGAAACCCGACTTTACGATTGCCACAATGAAGTTGCGTTGAATAGATTGGCATAGCTGACTCAGGTCAATGTTCAAGTTACTTTTTAATTATCATCTTCTTGATTAACCAAATTTGAAACCCCATACGGCTCCAGGTAGAATTTATTCAAATTTTACTGGTTCCATGATTTGTTATCACAGGGAATATAAAAGATTCAAAAAAATATCCTATTTTTAAGAGTTGAAATACATGAAAACTCAGGGTAAAATTATATGGATATAATGCAAATAAATAGGAATTGCCATAACCTTGATGCAAATTTTAATGTCAGCAGGTTCATAGGATTGCACCAAATTACTGAAAAGCTTGCCCTATGAATGTTACTATTGAAAACATACTTTTAGTTGGTTCTCTGTTACTTTTTATCAGCATAATTGTGGGTAAGACCTCCTATAAATTCGGCGTGCCCACATTATTATTATTTCTCGCTATCGGTATGCTTGCGGGTTCTGAAGGTATTATCGGCATACATTTCAACGATGCCAAAATCGCCCAATTTGTAGGGGTTGTTGCTTTGAATTTTATACTATTTTCGGGAGGACTTGATACCAATTGGGCATCAGTGAAGCCCATACTTCGTGAGGGCATTGCCTTATCGACTGCAGGAGTTTTGCTTACTGCATTAATACTGGGTGGTTTTGTATGGCTGATTACTGATTTCTCATTTTACGAATCCATGCTTTTGGGCTCAATTGTGTCATCGACCGATGCAGCCGCAGTGTTTTCGATACTTCGGTCCAAAAGCCTGGCTTTAAAATCACGCTTGCGACCCACTCTTGAATTGGAAAGTGGAAGCAACGACCCAATGGCATATGTACTGACGATAGCATTTTTGACATTGGTTATTAACGAAGATCAGAGTATTCTCTCCATTATCCCCATGTTTTTACAGCAAATGATATTGGGAGCTCTGGCAGGTTATGCTTTCGGTATGTTCAGCAGGTTCATCATCAATAAAAGTAATCTTGGTTTCGAGGGGCTCTACCCTGTTCTGGTTATAGCATTGATGTTTATAACATTCTCGGCTACCGATTTTGCGGGTGGTAACGGTTTTCTGGCAATATACATCTGTGCGGTGTATTTAGGCAATCAGGATATCATACATAAAAAAACCATCATCAAATTTTACGATGGCGTGGCATGGCTGATGCAAATTGTTCTTTTTCTCACACTGGGATTACTCGTATTTCCTTCGCAAATAATTCCCTATTTGGGTATTGGCATGCTTATTTCTGTATTCCTGATAGTTGTTGCCAGGCCTGTTAGCGTTTTTCTGAGTCTGGCATTTTTTAAAATGAAACTCCGGAGGCGATTTTATATCTCTTGGGTTGGTTTGCGTGGAGCCGTTCCTATTGTTTTTGCAACCTACCCACTTCTGGCAGGGATCGAAGTGGCAAATATTATTTTCAACATCGTGTTTTTTATTTCGGTAACATCTGTGCTGATACAGGGCACTACTTTATCAGTTATAGCAAAATGGCTTCATGTTTCGCTCCCAGAAAGAATAAAGCCTTCTTCTGAATTGGATAAGTTTATAAACGAAATTCCCAAATCGACCATGAAAGAGATCGTGATCTCCACCGACTGTGGTGCCGTAAACCGACGAATTGTAGATCTGGGGTTTCCAAAGAACTCAATCATAGCCATGATAAAGCGAAATAACCGGTATATTACCCCCAACGGCTCTACAGTGATTGAACCAAACGATGTTTTGCTGGTGCTTTCCGATAATGAAGAAAGTATCGAACAGGTGAACCTTTGTTTGTTTCAGGGAGAAAAATCGTAATTAAGCAATGGGGACTGACCGTTAACGAATACAATTAAAACTATTCCTTCAAATTCATTATAAGGATTTAATTCGCCACGAAAATCAGTTATGGGGCGAGTACTGTACTATCGTCAGCGCTCCAAACTAACTTTCTTCAACTGACGCATTCTAAAAAATTCAAAATATCAGGTGTGCTAATAAATCAGAATTGTTTTCGGAATGATAATCTAATTTAAAAAAAACATATAGCTTTGTAAAAATTTCGTTATGTGGATTATTGATTTCATCATTTGCACAAACCGTAAGTCGTTGTTTTGGCGATAAATTTCGTTTTGGAGATCAATATTGGTAATCACTATTAAAAATCAAAAAAAATGTACGTACATATTATTAAACCTGAGTCACTCAGGCTTAGCGACCTTGAAAGAATTCTGCAGAAACCAACAAAGCTTGAATTATCGGAAGAATCAATTCATCTGATTCAAAAATGCCGCACATTTCTCGACCGTAAATTATCCAACTCCGATGAACCCGTGTATGGTATCAATACCGGATTTGGGGCATTATGCAATATTTCGGTATCGAAAGAAAGCCTTGCTGTATTGCAAAAAAACCTGGTTCAGTCGCATGCATGCGGCGCGGGGACCATGGTTGAACCCGACATTGTAAAAATCATGATGGTACTGAAAATTCACGCCTTGTCGCTCGGAAAATCAGGCATTCAACTGGCAACAGTGCAGAAACTGATAGAATTGTTTAACCACGAAATCTTTCCTGTGGTATATGAACTGGGGTCGCTTGGAGCTTCGGGCGACCTCGCTCCTCTTGCACACATGGTTCTTCCTTTGCTGGGTTCCGGAAAGGCACATTACAAAGGGAGGATTTACAATACGGAGAATCTTTTCACCGAACTGAATATTTCCCCTATTGAGCTTGGATCCAAAGAAGGACTGGCTTTGCTTAACGGAACACAATTCATGAGTGCTCATGGTGTTGTTGCATTAATTCTGGCAGGAAAGCTGTCGCGAATAGCCGACAGTGTAGCCGCCCTCTCGCTCGACGCATACAATGGCCGACCAGACCCTTTCGATGAACTCCTGCAACAGGTACGTCCGCATGCCGGTCAGATTGAAACAGCACGCAACATCAGAAAAATTCTGAAAGGCTCACAACTCATCGGGCAAAAGAAAATGCATGTTCAGGACCCCTACTCATTTCGATGCATACCGCAGGTGCACGGAGCTGTAAAAGATGTAATTTCGCATGTAGCGGGTATTGTTGCTACAGAAATTAATTCCGTGACCGATAACCCTACTATTTTCCCTGATGACAACCGAATCATGTCGGGAGGAAATTTTCATGGTGAACCACTTGCCATGGCATACGATTATATGGCTATTGCACTCTCCGAGCTAGGTAGTATCAGTGAACGCCGCCTGTACAGACTTATTTCCGGACAACGTGGCTTACCCGAATTTCTGGTAAGTAATCCCGGTTTAAACAGCGGATTTATGATACCCCAATATACAGCAGCCTCGGTTGTCAGCCAGAATAAGCAACTGTGCACGCCAGCCTCCGTTGATTCGATTTCCTCATCGAATGAACAAGAGGACCATGTAAGTATGGGTGCAAACGCTGCGACCAAACTTCTCAAGGTTTGCAACAACCTCAAAATCCTTCTGAGTATCGAATTTTTTGCTGCCGCACAAGCCATTGAATTTCGCCGCCCTGCCCAAACCTCACCGGTGCTGGAAGCGGTTCTTAACGAATACCGTAAACAAGTACATTTCGTTGAAAACGACTGCCTGATGCATGATGAAATACAAAAGACTATTGACTTTCTGCTGAATATTTAAACTGTTTTGTTTTTTCGGTTTTCGCTATCAATTACTAACAACATCAGTTATTATTTAATTCGAAATTCGTTTGATTTTTCATACATTTTTTT
>JAGOLH010000024.1 GCA_017994175.1 Bacteroidales bacterium
CCCCAAAGAATTGCAGCGACCGGAATTTTATGACCAAATGATTAAGGAATATCTGCACCATTATATGCTCCAATCGCTGTATAATTCAAAGCATTCGAATAAGATACATTTTCTTGGCGGTACTGCTCTGCGTTATTTTTACAGTATTCAACGGTTTTCGGAAGACCTTGATTTTGACTGCTATAACCTTAACAGGGAAGAATTTATTGCGATGACCAACGAAGTTGTT
Organism: Bacteroidales bacterium; assembly: GCA_017994175.1. GTDB lineage: Bacteria > Bacteroidota > Bacteroidia > Bacteroidales > ML635J-15 > JAGOEF01. The sequence continues at coordinate 230 of JAGOLH010000024.1, forward strand.
GAAGGACTTCGGTACTATGGATTTAATGTTGAATGCGAAGACAAGGCACGTCATCTTGAATTACAAGCTTTCAGGCGCATTCTGGTATTTCCGGAGCTTAAATATACCCTGGGTATAAGCCCTCATAAAGAGGCAAAGTTTTTCATTAAAATAGAAGCAGAGTCACAGCATCTGGACTATCGCCCCGATATTAAAATTTTGAATGGATTCGGTGTTACGGTTCCCGTTTCGGTTGTGCCTGTTGGCATTATTTTTTCAACCAAAATTGCCGCTGCACTTACGCGAAAAAAGGACAGAGATTTCTACGATATTGTTTACCTGTTAAGTTTTGCAGAGCCCGATTATAATTACCTGAACCGCAAGTTTGCAATTGACTCTCCACAAAAGCTGGCAACAGAATTAATCAGGGCGGCAGAATCGAAAAAACTTGATACACGTTCGTATTACGATTGCGAACACATGCTTTTTTTCAAAAACGATACACATAAACTGAAGTCGTTTATATTGAATATTCAAAACAATAAGAAGTTGAAGTAACTCTCTTCACTGTTTATGGGTATTTGTTCAAACTGTTCTTGTAACTAAGTGTCTTCATATCCTTTCCAAGCTTTATATCGAGTAGTCGGGCATAAATTCGGGTCATTTCGAGCGAGGAGTAGCTCAGCATTTTTGAAACGGTCTCTGTTGGTACATTATGTTCAGGGTAACGGTAGTGGCAAATGTGTGGCGGGCGAGTTGGCACGACAGGTTTTTGCTGATACCGCACATGAATAAATTCTCAATATTATACCCTTATTTTGTTACAAATATTGAGGATTTTTACCCTTAGTTTGTTACAAGTAGTTAGAATTTTAACCCTTATTTTATTACAAGAATTTAGTGGATGGATGTTTCGGTCCAACCTGACCCCCAGAATTGCACACAATTTTCCCTAAGAACTCATCTTATACCTCTCATTCAAATGCTTCATGTCCTGCCCAACCTTTTTATCGAGTAATCTGGCGTAAATTCTTGTCATTTCGAGGGAGGAGTGGCCCAGCATTTTTGAGACGGTTTCGATGGGGACGTTGTTGTTGAGGGTTACGGTGGTGGCAAAAGTATGGCGTGCCAGGTGGCTGGTGAATTTCTTCTTTATGCCGCAGATATCAGCAATTTCTTTTAGGTAAGCGTTCATTTTTTGGTTAGAGCATACCGGCAGCAACACATTTTTTTCTTGACAATAGGGATTGTTTTTGTATTTGTCGAGCAGTTGCCCGGTTACCGAAAGCACAGGGATGCTACTTTGCTTTGAGGTCTTCTTGCGGTTAATTTTTATCCACGATCCACCATCGGTCCCGGTAACGATGTTGTCTTTGTTTAGCCTGAGCAAATCGGAATACGCCAGTCCGGTAAAACACGAAAACACAAAACAATCGCGCACCTCTTCAATACGGGTGATGCCGAATTTTCGCTGCATCAGCATATCGAGTTCATCCTCGGTGAGGTAACCACGGTCCACATTTTTGGGTTTAACCCTGAAGTTATAAAACGGATCCTGACTAAGGTCGCCGTTCGCAATGGCAATACGGATAATCTTTTTTAGGTTTTTGATGTATTTCATGGCTGTGTTGTGGCTACATCCGCGTCTGGTTTTTAAGAAAACTTCGAGGTCGCAGGCAAACTGGTAATTAAGCGCACTCAAATTCAGATCATCTTTTTGGTATTGATGTTTTATAAATGCCTGAATGTGGTCAAACGTGGTTACGTAGCGCTTAACGGTTGAAGGAACGAAGTCAATGTTTTCGAGGGCTTTGATTCTTTCGTTGTGTTCATGAAACAATTCGAGTAATTTCTTTTCCTCGTCGGTTGGTGAAGCAATTCCCAAATATGTATTACGAATATCGGTAACTGTAAAGGGTTCGCCACTTTCACGAAAATGTTTGAAATGTTCGAACACGGTTGATTTCACCGAAAGCAGATATCCGGCCAGCTCTTTTATCGCCTTGCTCGTACCCAATGGTGTTCCGGTTTCGGTGTTCCAAAGTTCAGCGTTAATCGAACGATGAAGCGAAATGCTAGAGTAGCCACCATTGTAGTTGATTCTCAAGTAAATAGGAGATTCTCCTGATTTGTTAATTACGGTCTTCTTCAGGTAGAACGACATCGAAAATGTGTTTCTTTTTTCCATAAGTTTAATACTAATTCTGTTAGACAAAAATACTACAAATGGAATGAAATTTACAAATGCAAAGTGCTGCAAATCAGCGCAAAAGAACCCGTTTCGTTACCATTTTTCTGAACAAATTTTTGGTAACGATTTGGTAACGGCAATTCGCAGAAATACGGTGTTTTTTGCTCCTTTTACGGAAAACAAAAAAGCCTGAATTCATTGAATTTCAGGCTTTTACGTTGTTTTGCTTTTCAGCTCAGCAGTCCGACGGGGAATCGAACCCCGGTTACCAGAATGAAAATCTGACGTCCTAACCCCTAGACGACCGGACCGTGTACCCATGTCTAATTAGGGACTGCAAAAATAAGTCAGGTTTTTTAATTTTGCAATAGGTTAAAAAATTATTTTATTTTCTGCTGCGCTCAATACAAATACTAACGCCTGCAATAACTCCACCCATAGCCGGATTTATTTTTCGGACGCATATTCCGGCAAATTCAAGCTTACTGAATTTCTCAAAAAGAGAATCTATACAATGCGAAGCCAGTGTTTCAAGCAAATTATATTGCTCTTGCTCAAAAACACGCCGGATACATACATAGGCTTCCTGATAATTCAGGGCATCGGCGATATTATCGGAAGAAGCTGCAATTTCGGTATTTGTGTCCATCCAGACATTCGCGATAAAGCGGGTCCCGCTTTCTTTTTCTTCGGCATAATGCCCGTGGCATGCAAAAAACTCCATGCCTTCAAGAGTAATTCGTCCCATTAACTCCAGATTTTTGTTTGCAATATTACACTAAATATGCTTCCCTTACCTGGTTCCGACTCGATAATCAACTCTCCATGGTTCATTTTTACGAAATCTTTCACAATAAACAAACCGATTCCGGAACCTTTTTCGTTAGCAGTACCCAGGCTTGAACTGATTTCGGTGCTTTTGAGCAGTTTGTCTATTGTATTCTGATTCATTCCAACACCTGTGTCGGCAACCGATATTTTTACTTTCCCATCGGGAGCAGCTGCAATACGTTGAACGCTAACACGTATTTGGGAATCAGCATACGAAAATTTAATAGCATTATTAAGCAGATTGTTTACTACAATCAGCATACTGAAGCGATCGGCATAAACAACAGAATTGTCCGATTCAACCCAAATAGTTAGTGATTTTGCTTCAGCAATGCCATGAAAAGCCTCAACACTTTCTTGAATAAGCTGATCAACTGCAACAAAATTGGGCGAAATCTGTATTTGTCCCAGTTCTCTTTTCCCCCATGCAAGGAAATTTGATAACAGGTGCAAAGCCGAAGCCGAACCGTTGATTATGTATTTAAGCTTTTTACGCTGGTTTTCATCCGATATTTCGTCCCAAAGTTTTTCTCCATAAAGGTTTATTGTTGCAAGCGGGCTTCTGAGATCATGACCAATAATACTGAAGAGTTTGTCTTTGGTTTTAAGGTAATGCTCTAGTTTGTTCTTGCTTTCGATAAGCGACTTATTCTTTTTTTCCAACAAAACGGTTCTTATTTTAACTCTTTCTTCCAATTCCAGATTAAGTTGCTGCACTTCATCGGTGAGCACCTCCTGGTTTCGGAGAAGTTGCGCGTGGCGCTTTGCTAAAAGGGCAATCTGTGAAATAACAAACAGTACAATAATAAGTAAAATAAGCAGGTCGTGAATTTCGAAGGAATTTTTTTCTTCGAAAACCACCAGAAAATTGTAAATTATAAATAACGATAAAGCAAAAATGATTAAAAAATCGGTTTTTTCGCTATGTGTAATACGGTAAATGATAATTCCGGTAGCATATAGTAAAAGAAGTATTCCATACACCCGTGAATAGAATATCATATTCGACAATGTATAGAGTGGAACAAAGAAAGCCGAAAGAGCAATTATCGAAAGAGCTGCGATAATTGCTAAATTCAACCTTCGGAGTTGTTGCTGAGGGTACATGGTGAAATAATATGCCAACATGCCAATAGCCAGCAAGTTTTCAGATAAAAAATCGAGGCGGATTGTTAATGGATAAGTAGCTTTAAGCCATTCATACATGATGATATCGTTATGAGCCGTTATGCGGAGAATAACGATGAGCAATAATAGTGCGAAATACAGGTGAACAAGGTCGTTACGGCGAAATGCAAAAAATAACAGGAATAAAATGGCGGCCACAAACAATAGATTAAGCCCGAAAATAGTTGTGTGGACGGTCATGTATTCGTCTGCCCGGATACTCTCGGTTTTTCCGATTATAATCGATCCCTCGATACCTCCATGCATGTGATGAAAATTTGATACCTGAATGATCAGATGCAATGTGTCGGAAGTGTTGTCGAAATAATAATATTGCAATCGCGATAGTGGTATTTCTCCTTCTCTTGAAAACGAGGGACTTCCGTTGTACGAGACAAGGTCATTGTTGATATAAATACGGGAAGCACTATGTATTTTTTTAAAACTTAACCCCAAATGAATTTTAGGTGCAACGATAACAAGGTGATAGGTGCCAAACCCTGTTCCGGGTTTCCCTTTCGACAAGCTTTGCAGATTTCCCCATTTGCCAGGAACACTTATAAATGAAGCTTCCGAAAATTTGCCATTAAGAATGTCATCCGCATCCAGAAATTGTCCGTTGTAAAATTCCCATTCTCCGTTCAGTTTGATTGTATTGTGTTCTTCGGTTTCGAGACAGCCAACATCAATGAACCCTTTTACCGGAACGGGTTTCTTGTTTTGAGCAAATACAAAGTCACCTATTCCCGTAACAAACAAGAAAGCAATAAATACATAGAAAATGAGGTGCTTCATATATTTTTAAAAAATAAAATTAAATTTTTATCCTGATTATTGCAAAATATAAGTATTATTTTTACAGCGTAAACACTTATGCACTTTTATATGCCTGCAGAAAACAAAGAAAACCTCAATTTTATTGAACAGATTGTAGACAATGATTTAAAATCGGGAAAACATCAACAAATAATTACCCGGTTCCCTCCGGAGCCTAACGGATATTTACATATTGGTCATGCCAAGTCGATTTGCCTGAATTTCGGACTGAAACGGGATTTCGACGGGAAATGCAATCTTCGGTTCGACGACACCAATCCAACTGCCGAAGATATTGAATATGTAAACAGTATCATGGAAGATGTCCGTTGGCTTGGTTTTGAATGGAACAATCTCTTGTATGCCTCAGATTATTTTGATCAACTTTACGAATGGGCAATCATGCTGATTAAAAAAGGCAAAGCATATGTTGACGAGCAAAGCCCTGAAGAAATAAGCCGGCAGCGTACGCTACCCACTGAACCAGGTATTGAAAGCCCGTTCCGGGGCAGAAGCGTCGAAGAAAACCTGTTGATGTTCGATCGAATGAAAAACGGTGAGTTCGAAAACGGCAGTATGGTTTTACGTGCGAAAATCGACATGAATTCACCAAATATGCATATGCGTGACCCTGTGATGTATAGAATACTTAAGCAGGAGCATCACCGCACCGGGAATAAATGGAACATTTATCCTATGTATGATTATGCTCACGGACAAAGCGATTATATCGAAGGTATAACCCATAGCATTTGTACATTGGAATTTGAGGTGCATCGTCCGTTGTATGAATGGTTTCTCAATGAGATAGCCAAAGGAGAATATCGTCCCCGACAAATTGAATTTGCCCGGCTTAACTTGTCGTATACTGTGATGAGTAAACGCAAATTACTTGAATTGGTAAAAGGTGGATATGTAAATGGCTGGGACGATCCAAGGCTTCCTACCATCAGTGGTCTGAGACGCAGGGGATATACTCCGGAATCGATCCGGGTTTTTGCAGAACGTATTGGTGTTGCTAAAAGAGAGAACGTAATCGATGTGGGTTTTCTGGAGCATTGTATTCGCGAAGATCTGAATAAAAAAGCGCGACGTCTGATGGTTGTTTTAGATCCCATTAAAGTGGTTATTACAAATTTTCCAGAGGAGGATGCTGAAGTACTGGAGGCAATTAACAACCCTGAGGACCCCGAAGCCGGAACCCGCAATATATACTTTAAAAGAGAAATATATATTGAACGCGACGACTTCATGGAGGTACCGAATAAGGATTTTTTCAGACTTTCCCCCGGAAATGAAGTCCGGCTCAGATATGCCTATTTTCTGAGATGTAACGAGGTGCTGAAAAACCCCGATGGTAGCATTCACTCACTTATGTGCACATACGACCCTATGAGCAAAGGCGGAAAATCACCAGACGGAAGAAAAGTGAAAAGCACCATTCATTGGGTGGCTGCAGAAAAAGCTATTGATACAGAAGTGAGATTATACGACCGGCTATTTACAGTTCCCGACCCTGATAATGTTCCGGAAGGTGGTGACTTTAAAGATTTTCTCAATGAAAAATCATTAAAAGTAATCATTGCAAAAGCAGAACCTTCGATTGAGCTGGTTGCTATTTCCGAAAAATTGCAATTCGAAAGAAAAGGCTACTTCTGTTGTGATTCTGACTCCGAAAAGGGAGAGCCTGTTTTCAACAGGATTGTTGACTTGAAAGATTCGTACCCCAAAACAATAAATAAATAAAATATGCAACGAATAGCTTTGTTTCCCGGATCGTTCGACCCTTTTACCGTCGGACACGAATCGATTGCCCGTAGAGCACTGCCATTATTCGACCGCGTAATTATCGGGATTGGTACCAACGAGAATAAAACCGATTTTTTCCCACTTGAAAAACGGATTCAATGGATTAAAAATTTGTTTGCCGATGAACCAAAAGTTGAAGTGAAAACCTATAAAAGGCTTACCATTGATTTCTGTCGCGAAACGGGAGCTTCTTATCTTTTAAGGGGATTACGTACTTCGGCAGATTTTGAATTTGAGAGAGCTGTTGGTCAGGTAAATAAGCTCCTTGATCCGGAAATTGAAACGGTTTTTTTACTTACAAAACCCGAGCATAGCTTTATTTCGTCCTCAATCGTACGCGATGTTTATAAAAATGGCGGCGATATAAGTAGTTTTATTCCAAAAGGAATGAAATTGAGGTAAAGGGAGTTTTCAGGCAATCAGATTATAAATACAGTTCTTTTTCGATGGTAAGAATTATATTGTGAATAATCATGATATGGATTTCCTGAATTCTGTCGGAATACTCGTTCCATGGTACCCGAATCTCAATGTCGCATAACGGACCGATTTTGCCCCCATCTTTTCCGGTAAGGCCTACTACTTTCATCCCTTTGCAATGGGCGGCTCTAACTGCATTTATGATGTTTTGAGAATTCCCGCTGGTACTGATTGCCAGTAAAATATCGCCAGGCTTACCAATTGCTTCGATATATCTGGAAAAAACTTGGTCGAATCCAAAATCGTTTGCTGTGCAGGTAATATGCGCAGGATCCGAAATTGCAACGGCTGCCAGACCGGGCCGGTCGTTTCGGAATTTTCCCGAAAGTTCTTCGGCAAAGTGCATGGCATCGCTCATGCTGCCTCCGTTACCACAACTTATAATTTTACCATTATTTTGCAGTACTTCCGCCATTAATTTGCCTGCTTTTGCAATTCGCTCAAAGTTTTCCGGATTTTCTGAAAATTCAGCTAATAGTGTTTGTGCCTGCAAAAACTGAGTTTTAATTACGTCGTTAGCCATAATAATATTTTTATCCAAACTTAAGGAAAAAATATGTTACCTGCATACACGCTTTCATATATAACCGGATTTATTGTTGATGAAGGAGATGTTACGAATATTTTATACTTTTGGAATTATTGGTTTTACAGCAAGGTAATTGCTATATAGGCCATTTTAATTATGATGAATGAAACCATACTTCAAAGGACTTGATACGCTTAGAGCTGTTGCAGCTTTGATAGTCGTGATTGGTCATGTTGAGGAGATCAAAAACATATTCGGTATACCAAACATCTTGCATAGCAAAGGCTTTCAACTCCCAGATGGTCATTTGTCGGTAGTACTTTTTTTTGTATTAAGTGGGTTTCTGATAACGTTTTTGCTAATTAAGGAAAAACAAAATTTTGGTAAAATATCATTACGCGATTTTTATATCCGAAGGGTGTTCAGAATTATGCCCTTGTATTTTATGGTTCTGTTTCTTTCTTTTGTAATATTCAGACAGGAATATCAAACAAATACGATAATACTCTGCGCTACCATTTTTCCAAATATTGCCCACGCTTTGTCAATCGGGTGGCCCACTTCGCCTCAGATATGGTCAATTGGTGTAGAGGAACAGTTTTACCTTTTATGGCCATTATTATTAATACTGATACCCCCCAAAAGAGTAACTATCTATCTGATTTTATTTTTTGCCGGCTTTTCGCTGATACATTTATTGCTTGGGTACGCCAATTTTAATACTGTTCAAAATACTGGATTTAATGATTTTGTTTACAAGTTCTTTTATTTTTCAAAATTTAACAGTATGGCCTTGGGGAGCATGTTGGGGTATATGTGCGCCACAAACAATAAGAATCTGAGGTTCTTATTCAATAATTATGTAGCATACGCTTCGGTGTTTCTTTCATTTTTTATGTGGTTTTTTCATATTTCGTTTCAATATTTCAACGATGAGATCTACTCAATGGTTTTTGGAGTAATGATAATTAATTTGGCTGCAAACAATAGTTTTAAGTTACATATTGATACAAAAGTTTCAGTGTTTTTAGGTAAAATTTCATATGGAATATACATGTATCATTGGATTATCATTATGTTGCTCATGAAACTAATACCGTATAGTATTTTTAAAACTAATATTTCATTTAACATTGTCATATATTCGTTGGCAATTATATTAACTATCTGTGTATCATGGGTTTCGTATGTTAGTTTCGAAAAATACTTTTTGAAACTTAAGGAAAGATTTACTCGAAATACTGCGAGTTAGAAAGTGAAAGGAATAATATATATTGCAGATCAATACAGGTGCTCAAGTAATTAACAAATTATTAAGCTCTGTAAAATTGCAAAATGTTAAATTTGTCAGCTGATTAAATAACTAATTCTGAATAATATGAGAAAATTACACTATTTGTTAGTACTAGTCTTATCGGTATTTGCTGTGAATGCATTTTCGCAGGGACTGGACTACAACGAAAAATTGATTTTTGACCCGGGAGTAAGGGTTGGCAAGCTTGATAACGGGATCACTTATTATATCAAGGCAAATGCTACTCCTCAGAAAAGAGCAGAGCTGATTCTGGTTGTTAATGCGGGCTCCGTGCTTGAAGACGAAGATCAACAAGGACTTGCCCACTTTTGTGAGCATATGGCCTTTAATGGTACACGGAACTATCCCAAACATGAATTGATTAATTATCTTGAATCGCTGGGTATGAAATTTGGACCCGAGGTTAATGCCTATACATCGTTCGACGAAACCGTTTATGGGATAAAAGTACCCACTGATAGCGCTGAATACCTCGACAAAGGTCTGTTGGTTCTCTATGACTGGGCTTATCAAGTAAGTTTCGAAGATGATGAGATCGAAGCAGAGCGTGGTGTTATCCACGAAGAATGGCGTATGGGGCAGGGTGCTATGGACAGAATGCAACGCAAAATGTTATCAACCCTATTCTATGGTTCTAAATATGCCGAAAGGCTCCCTATAGGTCTGATGTCGGTGGTTGATTCTTGCCCGCATGATGTACTGCGACGTTTCTATAGCGATTGGTACCGTCCTGATTTACAGGCTGTTATTTTAGTTGGTGATTTCAACGCGGATGATGTTGAGGCTAAAGTGAAACAGCTCTTTGGGAAAATTCCTGCAAAAGATTCTCCCCGTTTACGTGAAGTTATCGAAATACCTGATCACGAACAAACCCTTGTATCGATTGCAACTGACCCTGAATCTCCAATTGGTATGGTGTATGTTGTGTATAAACACCCGTTGAAAAGCACTACCACTGTTGGTGATTACCGTGAGGATATAATTGCCGGGCTTTATAATCAAATGATTAACAAACGCTTGCAAGAACTAACACTTCTCGAAAACCCACCTTTTGCACAGGGTGCAAGCATGTACACATCATTTCTCGGGCCCAAGTCGGTATATATGAGTATTGGTGTTGCCCAAAACAATGATATTGGCAAAGCCCTTGAAGCGGTTACTATCGAAAATGTCAGAGTACAGCAGTTTGGATTCACCGCCACTGAACTTGAACGCGAAAAAGCAGCCATGCTCAAGGAGGTTGAAAAACAATACAACGAACGTGCAAAACAAAAATCGGAAGATCTGGCTCAGGAGTACCAAAGAAACTTTCTGCCTCCTTACGAACCCGTTCCGGGAATTGAAAAGGAATTTGAACTTTACAAACAGCTTTTGCCAACAATTACCCTTGACGACATTAATAATTTTGCAAAAACACTGGTAACAAAAAACAATACGGTAATCTCGGTTATGATGCCTGAAAAAGACGGAGTTGTTATTCCCACCGAAGAACAGATTCTGGAAGTTTACAATAAAAGCCTGAATGCTCAGGTTAGCCCATATATTGACAAAGTATCAGACAAACCTCTTCTTGCAGAACTTCCACCCAAAGGAAAGGTTGCAAAAAAAGCCAAAAATAAAGACCTTGGATACGAAGTATGGACGCTTAGTAACGGAGCAAAAGTTGTAATTAAACAAACCGATTTTAAAGAGGATGAGATTCGCTTTCATGCTCAAAGTTGGGGAGGCGCATCATTATACGAACAGGATGCCGATATAAGTGCTGATATTGCAGCCGATGTTGCAATAGAAAGCGGTCTGGGCGATTTTGATAAAACAGAACTTGACAAATATCTTTCAGGAAAAAACGTATATCTTACTCCCAGTATCTCAGAATTATCCGAAAGCCTGAATGGTTCATGTTCGGTTAATGATTTCGAAACATTGCTTCAAATGATTCATGTGTCTTTCACAAAACCAAGAGTTACCGAAAGCGCATTCAACTCATATATTAATAAGCAAAAGGGACTTCTTGCAAATGCTATGCTCGATCCTCAATCGGCATGGAGCGACACCCTTCAGACAACAAGGGCCAACAATCACCCTCGTCGTAGGGCATTAACCCCTGCAAATCTGGACGAGGCCAATTTTAAAATGGCACAAAAAATAGTTAAACAACGATTTGGTGACCCATCAAATTTTACTTTCTATTTTGTAGGTAATATTGATCCGAAATCATCGAAAGAGCTCATTGAAAAATACATTGGAAGCCTGCCAACTGTAACCCGTAACGAATCGTATAAAGATATGGGAATACGGGCTCCTCAAGGAAAAGTTGAAAAAACCGTTTATAAGGGGAAAGACAATAAATGTATGGTTGTAATGGACTATAACGGAACAATGAACTATAACGCAAAAAACAAAATTGAATTGAATGCACTGTGTAGTATTCTTTCAACCAAACTTCTCGAAGAAATACGGGAAAAAGAAAGCGGTGTTTACACTATTGGCGCTTATCCGCAGGTACAGAAGCATCCGGTGCCACGATACGACATAGTTATTTTCTTCAGCTGCGATCCGGCACGCCTCGAAGAACTGACCACCAAAGTTATTGCAGAAATCGACAAACTTAAAAACAATGGTCCTGCAGAGGCAGATCTTTTAAAGTCGCAGGAAAAACTACGCCGCGAATACGAAACAAATAGTCGCGAAAACTCTTACTGGATTGGTAAACTTTCCGAAATTGAATGTGGAGATTTAAGTGTAGAAGAGTTTAAAAATTTCAACAACTATGTTAATCAAATCAGTCAGGAATCGTTGAAAACAATTGCAAATACCTATTTTAACTATAACAACTATATTAAAGTTGTATTAAAAGCCGAGAAATAACAATAGCATTCCAGTTCAATAATAGGCTGCTCTTGAGCAGCCTATTTGTTTATAATCGAATAATTTTGCCTTGTAAAGCTTGACGTTAGTGCATTGTCGTTAACATCAATTTGTTTAAATCTATATCAGATATTTCGTAGAAATTAATGTCAGCTTTTTTATCTTAGCATGATTAATACCGAGAGGAAGTAATTCATATGCCGCAGCACCGCTTACCAGGTTCCGATTTTTTAAGGTTTAAAGCACTGAAGTGCATTGCGGAAGCTGTACGAAATGACATCAACCCCGATAGGTTTATTTCTGTTGATAAAATTGGTAAAAATCAGCAGTATTATAACTTAATGGAGAAAGTGCTGGAATATAACACTATTAATCAAAAGCTTCGGATTGAACACCAAACAGAGTATAACAATTTGTTCAGCAAGGCAAAAATGTATGTTTTACATTATTTGCAAATAATCGACATGGCGATAGAAAGGGGTGAGCAACCGATTTCTGTAAGAAATTACTACCAGCTTGACGAATCCGGTGGGAAGCTTCCACAGATTAACAACGAAAGCGAATTGGTAAAAGAAGCCACAAATTTGTTTACAGGCGATGCCAAACGTACCTCGGAAGGCGGAAAATATTTTACAAATCCTACGATTGGATTGGTGAAAATGTGGTTCGACAAATTCATGGAAGCCAGCCAGAAAGAAAAAAACCTGAGCTTCGTTAAAACAGGAGAGGTTGAGAACATTGCTTTATTGAGAAAAGAAATCAATTGTTTCATCGATGAGGTATGGTCAGAAGTTGAGAAAAACTCAGCTGCAAGGGGAAGGGAGGAGCAGCTGAAGATATGTCATAGCTTTGGGATTGAATATGAAATGACTCAGGAAGATGTTTTAATTGGAAAACAAGAAGATGTTTTTAAAGAGCCCGGCCTTTTTAGCAGTATGCAAGGCGATTGTGAGGATAGGTTAATGAAAGAAGCATGTCATGAAAGCAAGAGCGAGTCGCTGAATTTACAATTCGCTTTTGAATTTCCGAAATAATATTGCAATAAGAAATATTGTAATCATAGCTGAAATCAAAGTAAACATAATATCGGAACTATTACTTCCGAAATCTTCAAGGTCTTTTTGAATAGCCCCTTTATTAATATAGAAATATACAATTACAGCCATGGCATTATTGAAGAAATGTGCAAGGATGGCAGGCCACAACGAACCTGAATACATAACGAGATACCCGAAAAATGCTCCCAGCAGAAACCGTGGTATAAAACCGAAAAATTGAAAATGAATTGCACTGAAAAGTATAGCTGACAACAATACAGCCACATGTTTATTATGTGTAAGATCGTGTATGAGCGACTGAATTATTCCGCGGAACATAAGCTCTTCGGCCAATGCAGGTAACAGGGCAACCAGTAGTATATTTATCAATAACGTATAGGTGCTGTTGCCAGACAGAATAAGCTCTGTCATCTTTTTTGCCATCTGTTCACTGTCCTGTAAAGAATGGTATAAACCCGACATGCATTCGGGAAAGGTAATTGCTTCGTTCCATTTGATAACCATATTCATCCAGGGCAGGGAAAAGAAAAGAATTACAACAGGTAATACATACCATGCAATGTGGCAAACGCTATTCAACTTAAGTCTTTCTGCCGGCTTCCTGTATATCAACCAAGCCACAATTATGGCCGGTAGTAAAAAACTAAAAAATGAAGAAAAAAACTGTCCCAGTTTAAGTATTCCCAGAGCTCCGGCATCAGGGTTTGGTCCGGTTAAAGAATTTATATCGGTTACCCCGCCATGAATCAGAACAATTGCAGTTGTAATTTGTGCCAGAATAAACCCCAGGGCTATAATCAGAATGGTGAGTGCAATAACCCGAAAGTTCTTAAGTATTTGATCATTGTGGGTCATTTTGCTGGCCTTATTATTCTCAAGATACTGTTACCGATAGAAATTTCCCGAATTACATCTCCTGTGATCTCCGGAGCTGGAACGCCTTGCCCAAATTCAGCCGGGCCAGAGAAGACCCTTGCTTCATCCCACAGGTTGCTTTGAATGAACAAATCAATCAACTTCCTGCCGCCTTCCACGACCAAAGAGGCGATGTTCCGCTGATACAACCTTTCGGTTATCTGGTTTGCAATGTTCTTGTTCCAATCAATAATCTCTGTATCAATACCCTTTCGGATTTCTGAACTAAACAATAGGGTAGGGGCCTTATTATTAAAAATATTTAATTCCTTGCTTAAAACTCCCTCAGCATCTATTGTTATGCGAAGAGGTTGTTTCCCAAACCAGCTTCTGGCGGTAAGCATAGGATTATCGAGAAGAACGGTATTTGCTCCGACCATAAAGGCCGATTCCTCTGTCCGCCATTTGTGAACTAAAATGCGACACATTTCATTCGTTATCCATACAGGTTTTTCCGTTGTGGGCGATTTCCGGACCCTATCAAGAAACCCATCCGATGTCTGAGCCCATTTTAGGATAATGTAAGGTCGCTGTTGCTGATGGAATGTGAAAAAACGGCGGTTCAGCTCCTTATTCTCCTCATCGAGAATTCCAAAGTTTACTTTTATGCCTGAGGCTTTAAGCCTTGCAATACCCGCCCCGGCAACCAAAGGATTGGGGTCGACTGAGCCAACTACCACTTCCCCAATGTTATTGTTGATTATGGCCTCGGAACATGGAGGGGTTTTTCCATAATGAGAACAGGGTTCCAGATTTACATACAGTGTGCTCCCTGCTAGCATTGACTTATCTTTGACTGAATTAATGGCATTAATTTCGGCATGTGACCCACCATATCGGTGATGATAACCCTCCCCTATAATAATTTTGTTTTTAACAATCACACATCCAACCATAGGATTTGGTGCAACAAGGCCCAAGCCTTGCCGGGCAAGAATAAGGCATCGTTTCATGTATGTCTCGTATCCCATTACTTTTGCATTACAGCAAAAATACATTTAAAAATGAAAGTTATGCTTAATCATGGATTCTAATGCAAAAATTAAAACAAGTGTATCAGTAAATAATATAAAAATACACCTTGGCTTTGTAAGAACAGTAATTTATTTTAATTTTGGATAATTAAACCTCCCACAATGAATGTATTGCTGGTAATACTGGGATTACTGATGCTGGTTGTTGGCAGCGAGCTTTTGGTCAGAGGAGGTGTTTCGATAGCAAAGCGCGTTAAAATTTCCCCGCTAATCATTGGATTGACAATTGTTTCGATGGGCACCTCTACCCCTGAGTTGGTTGTTAGTGTAAAGGCCGCTTTGCAGGGTTATCCCGATATGGCGATGGGAAATGTTCTAGGATCGAACATTGTAAATATTAGCTTTATTCTTGGCCTTACGGCTGTGATTTTAGCCATACCTGTAAATCGGGAAACAGCTGTTTTTTCATGGCCGGTCTTATTGTTGGCAACGGTTCTCCTGTTTGGTTTCTCATGCGATTTTAAGTTGGCCCGGTGGGAAGGCATTGTGTTTGTTGCACTGCAAGTGCTATTTATTGTTGCACTGTATTTCAGGTCAAAAAGAAAAAAGCAACAGGATGAAGAAGATTCGGGTAAAACCTATAGCATTGTTGTATCAATACTAATGCTTATTGCAAGTATAGCCGGATTGTCGTTTGGGGCGGAGTTTCTGGTTAAGGGTGCCGTTGGCCTGGCAACGCATATGGGGGTTGATGAACGCATTATTTCCCTGACTATCGTTGCCATTGGTACCAGTATGCCCGAGCTGATTACTTCCGTTGTCGCAGCCATGAGAAAGCAGATGGATATTTCTATTGGAAACCTGATTGGGTCAAATATCTTCAATATTTTTACAATATTAGGTGTTTCTTCGGCAATAACTCCCATAACTGTAAATCCACAGTCACTTTATGTTGATATGACTTGGGCATTTGGATTGGTAATTCTGCTGGGGTTGTGCTTCATCCCTCTGCGAAATTCTGTTGTTAAACGTTGGAAAGGATTGCTTCTGGTTGTTGCCTATATGGCTTACTTCTTTTATATCTTTTAAAGAAAGAAGTAAAAACTATTTCGACCTACTTATAAGCTGAAGTTTTCCCCCACTCATGCAGCCAGTACATTGCTTCGGTTTTAATATGCGAGTGGTTTGTGCCTCCGCTTTTAAAAAGCTTCCCGGGAATTTTCCCGTACAAGATGAGATTTTTAGCACCATCCTTAATACCCTTAAGTATTTCGAAAGCGTTCAGATTGAATGCACGCCCGGCTTTTTGCATCCACGAAACGATGTGCCCGATTACAGGATAGTCTTTTCTGATGAAATGCATTCTTATTTCATCTTCTGCTCTGAGAATCAATTTTTTAAGATGTTTTTCCGGTTTTCCTGACATGTTAATAACACGGTCGCTTATGTCTTTATCGGCAAGTTCCATAAGCCAGGCTTCTTCATCGGTTATATATTTTTCATCGATGGCTTTGCGATAAAGCAATGTGCCGGGGTAAGGGCAAGGTATTGCGAAATTCGCACTTTTTAGGTTCAATGCTTTACACCAAGTAATGTTTTCCTGCATCGATTCGGTGCCGTCGCTGGGGTATCCAAATAATAACTGTGCCGATGCCAGATGAAAGCCGTTGTTCTGAATTACTTGAATTGCATTTATAATGGTATCAGCATCCTGTTTTTTATTCATATCGTGCAGGCTGGGATTGTAAAACGACTCAATCCCAATAGCGATACTGCAAAAGCCGGCTTGCTTCATCCTCGAAATCATCTCATCATCAACCGAATTGGCACGAAGCCCGTTTCCGATATTGAGAATATACTTCTTATCACTGGCAATTAATGCATCACAAAACTCCATTACCCATTTGCGATCGATATTAAAAGTTTCGTCTTCGATAATAAAATTAATGGTGTTATATTTTTCTTCTAGGAATGCCATGTGTTTTAGCGTATAATCTACAGAAAGCCCGACAACCTTTCTGCCGAAATTCCGATAACAGAAATTGCACTCATAAGGGCAACCCCTTTTCGAAAACAGCATTACCGGACGACTAGCCTTATGTCTGTCGAGGTTGAATTTTTTAATTCTTTCTTCGGAAACACTGTTTTTTTTGTTTTTATAAATGTAGGAATTTGAAATGTATTTCTCCATGTCGATGAGGTGATATGCCGGAAGTGGCATATCTTCGAGATTGAGCATCCGAGGACGGTCGGCAGTTTTTATCACATTGCCGGTTTTGTCGCGAAATATGATACCGGGAACAGTATTCAAATCCCCTTTTCCGGTAAGAGCAGCTACAATATCGATAATAACCGGTTCTCCTTCACCCAATGCAATTACATCGAATTTGGTGTGTTTTACCATTACATCCGGCGAGCCGGAACATGCTGTGCCGCCGGCAATTAAGGGAACATTGGGGTAATCTTTTTTGAGATATTCTGCCAGAAATTTCATGTAGTAATACACAGTAGCCATGCCTCCTGTGCCAATTACATCGAACTGGTGTTGGGCTATTTCATGTTTTAAGTCGGTAAATCCCAGCCGCAGCATGTTCAAGTCGAGAATTTCGACTGCGGCACCCGCTTTTTCTAGTACAGCAGCCAGCGATAGTAATCCAAAAGGGGGGTACAGCGGTTTTTTATTTAGCCTTACCGGAGGATATATCAACAGCACTTTTGTGCCCAGAAGTATGTTTTCATTTCTGAAAACGTCAAAATTTGTTGATAATACATTTGCTTCTGCCATTACAATCAATTTCGGTTCTTTGTGACGAAGCAAAGTTAATAAATCATGGCATTGATTATAATTATCCCTGTTTTTCTGTGATAATATGTTGGGAAGAGATATCTTGCAGACACCCGATTTCGGCATTTGAATAATTTTAACTACTTTCGTGTTGAATGAACCAAACCTTTAAACAGGTGAATATGTGGATTAAACGGTTGAATCAAAGTCTGTTGAGTTTAATTAAGGTTTTTTTATATTCAAAAATCCCCGAGGTGTTTAATCGTGCAGTAGTAAATGAAGCGGTTATTTTGGGTAATGGCCCTTCGCTTTCGGGAATGATATCGGAAAACGCAGAATTTCTGAAAGGGAAAGAGCTTTTTGCGGTTAACTATTTTGCCCTGAGCGATGATTATCATACGCTGCGACCCCGAAACTATGTAATGATTGATTTTACTTTTTACTACAATACTATTGGGGATGAAGAGTCAATTCTCAAAAGGGATAAACTTTGGCAACGGATTGCTTCCTTTACTACCTGGGAGATGAATCTTTATTTGCCTTTCAATGCAAAAAAACATTCTTACTGGAAAAAGTTTGTTTGTGAAAACAAGAACATTAGGGTTAAATACATTAATGTTACTGCCGTTGAGGGGTTAAGAGGCCTTCGCAATTACTTTTTCAGCAAGATGCTTGGCATGCCCCGACCACATAATGTAATTATACCGTCGCTGATGATTGCTGTTAAAATGGGGTTTAAAACCATTTACCTGTGGGGGGTCGATCATTCCTGGCTGGCCAATGTAAGTGTTGACGAAAATAATGTAGTGTTTGTAAACAATAAACACTTTTACGATTTCAACACTTCGAAACCGGGGTTGTATATTCTAAAAAATACTCCGGCTGCAAGGATGCACGAAATGCTGTATTCGTGGATGTGTACTTTCGAAAGCTATTTTATCATAAACGATTATGCTTCGAAATATAATGTGTCGATTATAAATCAAACTCCGAATTCTTTGATTGACGCATTTGTGAAAAAACGTATTGAATAAAATTATTTCTTAACAAAAACAGCAATCCCTGCCTTGAAGTAATTTTTTATTGCATTCCGTATATCGGGAGATATGTTTAGAAAATATACGGGACCCACAAAAAACACTGTTGTAATACCTGCTTTAATAATGATGTCGATAATAAAATTAGGTGCATCAGGGATGAAATGCAGAATTATAAAAACAACCAATCCAATGATTAAGGCATAGAGGTGCCGAAGATTATAGGGTTGCAAACCCAGTTTCGACTTAATAAAGAAGAAACGGATTACAGCAAATACAATGAATGAGCTCATCGATGCCAGAGCAGCTCCGGTCAATCCCATTCGGGGTATGAAAAACATATTGCTGGCAATTACCATTGCAATAAAAACAAGAAGCAGGTAAGCGTAAAGCCGGTAGTATTTCGAGTACTGTATTATTTCGTAGCTTGCTCCACTTAACATGGTAAGCACTTGAAGTATCCCAATATAGAATACCACCATTTTACCCTCGGAGTAATAGCGGGGAATTATCTCAAATGCACTATCAATATTACTCCATATAAGTAGAAAAAGATATATGGAAATTATAAATTGTGTAAGCGTACTTTTAGTATATATCTCGCCAATGAGAGCGGTATCGTTTTTTTTGAATGCTTCCGATATAAGGGGAGAAGCTATTCGTTTGAGCGATCTCCCAGCAATTAGGATAATGGTTCCAAAATAAAACATTGTAGAATACACACCCGCTCCGGCAAGCCCGCAATAATGATTTACCATATAAATATCGATATTCATTACTGCAATCCCCGAAAATCCAATGATTAAGCCATAAAACGACACCCATATCAGCTCATTTCTCATGGGTTTTGTGATATACCCTTTGTCTGTTTTAAGGTTATATTCTCCTTTTAAACGCAAATATGCCAGCAATCCGATAGTGGGTACGCTGTAGGCAAGGAAATAGAACAATACAAATCCCGCAAAATCGAAAACGGAGAAGTAATAAAGCACAATGCCTGCAGTGATTAAAATGCGCATCAGAAATTCTTTATAGAATATGCCAATCGATGCATTAAAAAGAACAATACAATAGCTGTCGTAAATCAGGTAGAATATAGTTATCAATATCATCGGTGGTAAATACCAGATATAATCAATAAAGAGAGGCGATTTTTCGATATTACTTTCGATGAGATAGGGTTTTAAAAATAAAAACAGAACAAAAGTCAGTGCAAAACCAAGAATACTGACAAGGGTCATAACCTTTACAAATCCATGGTGAGAATGTTCTTTGTCCCTGAAAAACGGGAACAGCTTGATTATGGAATTCGAAAATCCAAGTGTTCCGAGCTGTGCAATGATTGCAGAGACTGATACCAGAAGGTTGGTCAAACCAATTTGTTCTTTGCTGAATATAAGGGGCATCATTAATCCCACATTAATAAAGCCCAGTAAGGTGCCAATGTAGGAGTAGGCCGAGCCTTTAACCGATTGCTTTACTATTATACCCATTACATTGAATTAAATGTTGCCTGGAAAAAAATATGTGTAAAAATAACTGTTTATTCGTGAAACTCAAACTCAATCAAAATGAGAATATTCCTTCCCTGAAACAAAGAAAACAGGTGGGATTGACCTCTTGAATTGGCTGTGAGGATAAATTATTGAAACAGCAGTTTTTGTTTCGATGGCAAATTGTTTGGATCAATCTGAAATACACCGTAAATAGAGGAAGATTCTTTCAGCACTTTCAGAAACTTTTCTGCGAACACAATACTGTCGGCTCCCTTGATGATTATAAAGTAATCGATGTTCTTCAGTTCTTCAATTAAAAAGCCCTCCTGCGATTTATTGCTTATTAACGAAATGCTCAGGTTTTCATCGTTTTCATCGCACTCGAATAAGCTAAATGTTTGCTCTATTGGTAATTTCTCATGAAAAACACATAAATTTTCACAACGATGAAAGTCCAGTTCGGTCATTGTTTTAAGAATGTAAACAAGCCGGATATCTGATACTGTAGCAGAAAGGCCAAACAAAATAAAGTTGTATTCAGGCGAGAACTTCAGGGTTTTTCTTTTCATTTCAACAAGTTTTATCTGCTTTCAGAAGCAAACGAACTGCAATTCTGCTTGCTTCCTGCTCTGCTTCTTTCTTTGTCCATGCCTTCCCTTCGGCTATGAAAACATTATTAACAAGTATAGCACAGGAATAATGAATTTCTTTTTCACAGTCTTCTATGTTTTCGTAAGAATCGAAAACGATAATATGTCGTCTGCGCTGCATTTCCTGAAGCAACAGCGACTTATAATCCTCGTTGTCTTTATTCAGGGTTGTAATATTTATATGGGTTTTAATAATTGCACTTATATAGCTATGGCAGCGCAGATATCCCTGATCGAAATATATGGCTCCAATAAGCGCCTCTAAGGCATTTCCGGCAATGTGTCCTGAATTTTTATCGTTTTCGCTTTTACTTCGATAAATTAAAAAATCGGTGATTCCTATTTTGTGGGCGAGATAATCGAGTGATTTTCGTTTCACAATCTGCGAGCGCATCATGGTAAGATTTCCTTCGTCAGCTTCGGGGAAGGCGGTAAACAAAATATCAGCTACTACTGCATCCAGAATGGCATCTCCAACAAACTCGAGTCTTTCGTTATTTATCTGAACGCCGTCAGGGCTGTTTAAACTTGCCGAAATGTGCCGGAAAGCAGTTTGATAAATTACTATATCTTTAGGATAAAAACCCAGCAACTTGTAAAGCTGGTATGAATACGCTTTTGTTTTACGATTAAAAAACGACGAAAATCTGGTTTTTAAAAACAAGAGTTATGCTTTTTTAAAGATAATCGAAGTATTATGGCCTCCAAAACCAAAAGTGTTTGTTAACCCGTATTCAATATCTCTTTTCACAGATTTGTGAAGCGTAAGATTGAATCTCTCATCAATTTCGGGATCTTTTTCATGATGGTTGATGGTAGGCGGAACAATGTTGTTTTTAACGGCAAGTATGGTAAACATTGCTTCTATAGCACCAGCTGCTCCTAGTAAGTGACCTGTCATCGACTTGGTGGAGCTGATATTCAATTTGAATGCATGGTCCTGAAATACTCCTTTTATAGCTTTTAGTTCTGCAATGTCGCCGAGCGGAGTAGCGGTTCCATGGACGTTTATATAGTCGATGCAACTGGGTTCTATGCCTGCGTCTTTCAATGCATTTTTCATTACCAGCGAAGCACCCAGACCCTCCGGATGGGGTGCTGTCATATGGTAAGCATCTGCCGAAAGGCCTACCCCTGAAAGTTCAGAGTAGATTTTTGCTCCTCTATTTATTGCATGTTCATATTCTTCGAGAATAAGGGCAGCCCCTCCCTCCCCTAAAACAAACCCATCGCGTGTGGCACAAAATGGTCTTGAGGCGGTTAGATAATCATCGTTACGTGTCGAAATGGCCTGCAAGGCATTGAAGCCCCCAATACCAATCTCGTTTACTGCAGCCTCTGATCCTCCGGTAACAATAACATCAGCCATTCCCAAACGTATCAGGTTATAGGAATCTATTATTGCATTGCTTGATGAAGCGCAGGCCGAAACAGTGCCATAATTTGGACCCATAAATCCGAATTTAATGGAAATAAGTCCAGATGCAATGTCTATAATAATCCTGGGTATGAAAAATGGACTAAACCTGGGGATGCAGTTCCCATCGAAAAAACCTTTCAGTTCCTGAATTAATCCTTCAACACCTCCGATTCCCGAAGCCCATATAACTCCGGCCCTGGTCTTATCTATTTTATCAAGATCAAGTCCGGAGTCATTGACTGCTTCTGTTGAACTAATCAATGCATATTGCGTGAAAAAATCATATTTTCGCGATTCCTTTCTGTCGAAATAATTCGCTGGATCATAATTTTTTACTTCACAGCCAAATTTAGTTTTAAAGTTGGTTGTGTCAAAATGGGTAACCAGATTTGCACCGCTAACGCCGTTAATGATGTTATTCCAGGTTTCGCTTACATTGTTCCCTAGTGGGCTAATTGTGCCCAATCCGGTTACAACAACCCTCTTTAACTCCATACATTGATTGGTTTAGGGAAATGATGTTAATTGGTATTTTCTTCGATATATTTGATGGCAGCGCCTACTGTTGATATTTTTTCAGCTTCTTCATCAGGTATCGAAATTTCAAATTCTTTCTCAAATTCCATAATTAATTCCACCGTGTCGAGTGAGTCGGCACCCAAGTCGTTAGTAAAACTGGCTTCCGGTGTAACTTCAGCTTCATCAACTCCTAGTTTGTCAACGATGATGCTTTTTACTCTTGATGCAATGTCTGACATAATTTTTTAATTTAGTTAAACTTTAATTTCAAAATTTAGGCTACAAATAAACAAAATAAAGTAATGATAGGCAAAAATATAAGATTAAAAATAATAACAAAACTTGTTAACAGGTTTATTTTCAGTAAGTTTGTGAGTTATTAATTTATTTAAGATGAAGAAAATTGCCATTTTTGCATCAGGAACAGGTTCAAATGCGTTGAATATTATCGGTTATTTTAGGCAAAACCCGACAATTTCGGTAACAGATTTGCTCTGCAATAAAAAAGATGCTCCTGTAATAGAGAAGGCGAAAAATGCCGGAGTACGAACATTTTTATTTGGGAAAGAGGAGTTCTACAATTCCGATGTAGTCTACGACTATCTGGTAGGGCATAATATCGATGTTATTGTTCTTGCCGGTTTTTTGTGGCTGGTTCCCGAAAAAATTGTCAATGCATTTCCATACCGTATTTTGAATATTCATCCGGCATTGCTTCCTGCCTTTGGAGGTAAGGGCATGTATGGCAGCAAAGTGCATGCAGCTGTGCTAAAAAGCGGAGACCCTGAGTCAGGAATTACCATTCATTTTGTTAATGTACATTACGATGCCGGAAGCATTATTCACCAGTCGAAATGCAGCGTGAATGATACCGATACCCCAGAGAGCCTTGCTGCAAAAGTTCATGAGCTCGAACACCGATACTATCCGGGAGTTATTGAACAAGTGGCACTGGGATTGCTTCCCTGAGAAATGATGCGGTTACAAAGAAATTAATAGATAGGTTGAATTATTCCTTTATACAGTGTTCATCATGTTCCACAGGCTCTGCGATGGTTTGTTTTTTGATTCCGAATACGCGGTTATAAAATACAATCATAATAAGTACCGAAATAGTGATTGAGGCATCAGCGATATTGAAAATAAATGGAAACAACGATGTGTCGCCAATTTTTGCCGTGATGTAAAACATGTCAACTACTTTTCCGGTTAAAAAACCTGCATACCCTCCTTCAGGCGGAAATATAGATGCAACCTGCAATGTTGTACTTTCGTTGAAAATAAGACCATATACTGCGCAATCAATAAGATTCCCTGTAGCACCCGCTATCACCATTGAAATACAAATAATAAAAAGCAGTTTTGCCTGAGTTTTTATCAGTTTAACTATATACCAAACCAGGCCGCTAATTGCAATCATTCTGAAAATACTTAGGCCGAGTTTTCCCCATTTCCCCCAGAATTCCATGCCAAAAGCCATGCCCATATTTTCGATAAATTGTATGCTAAAAAAACCGTCTATTACACTGATATCCTCACCAATCGTCATATGAGTTTTTACCCATATTTTAATTATCTGATCGATGAGTAAAATAGCAAAGATTAATACGATAGAAATTAATGTGGCTCGTTTTTTCACTTAATCGGGTTTACTGAAACGGGTTACATCTGCTACAAATGTGCCTGTGATTTTTTTTCAGGTAAATTACTTCTGGTTGTTTTTTGCATCGATACACAAGGTGGCATGTGGAACAGCGCGTAAACGTTCTTTTGAAATAAGTTTTCCCGTTTCGCGACAAATCCCGTAAGTCCCATTTTCGATGCGCATCAGAGCGGCCTGTAAGTGTTGGATAAATTTAAGCTGTCGTTGAGCAAGTCGTCCTGCTTCTTCTTTACTAAGCACGGCAGCACCTTCTTCGAGTACTTTAAAAGTAGGAGAAGTGTCTGCTGTATCGTTGGTATCTCCGTGATTCAAAGCATTTTTATAAAGGTCATAATCGAGTTTGGCTTTTTCGAGCTTTTCGAGAATGATTTCCTTAAACTCTTCCAATTCCGCTTTGCTGTATCGCTTCTTTTCTTCTGCCATGGTATTGTTATTTTCGTTATTTCCCAATGCGTTCTACCCGTATAAGAGTTTCAAAATTATCTATTTCTACGATTTTCGAAGAATTATGTTCCATTTTGTTCAAAATATTTATCGAATGTGCCAAAGTTTGAGCACAAATGTAATCATTAAAGTTAATAACACTATCGCTTAATTCGGAATGATGTTGAACAAAGATGTTTATCTTATCGGTTACTTCAAATCCGCTATCTTTTCTCAGATTCTGAATTCTGTTAACCAACTCGCGTGCAATTCCCTCTTGTTTCAACTGAGGGGTAACTGTAATATCGAGAGCCACGGTCAGGGTGCCTTCGTTTGCAACCAACCAGCCCTGAATGTCTTCCGAAAGAATTTCAACATCAGCCCTTTCTATACGAATCTCTTTCCCTTCGTGTTGAATATTTATAAAGCCGTCTTTTTCGAATCGGTTTATATCTTCCTGACTGAACGACTGAATTATTTCGGAAATAGGCTTCAGTAGTTTTCCAAATTTAGGGCCTAAAGTTTTGAAATTCGGTTTGATTTTCTTTATAAGTAAGTTTGATGCGTCTGTCAGATATTTTATTTCTTTAATATTGGTTTCAGTCAGGATGATTGATTCCACAAGTCGGAGTTGTTCTGCAAAGCTATCGGTTAAAACAGGAACCATTATCTGCTGCAGTGGCTGCCGAACTTTTATATTTACCCTTCGCCGCAGGCTGAGAATCATCGATGAAATATCCTGAGCCATCTGCATACGTTCTTCCAGATACTTGTCGATGCAATTTGCATCTGCAACAGGAAAAGAACAAAGGTGTACCGAATCAGCAGATTCTTTCCCGGTTGTTTGATTCAGGTCGCGGTATACACGGTCGGTGATAAATGGTGCAATCGGTGATGCCAGCTTCGAAATCGTTATAAGACAATGATATAGGGTTTGATAAGCCGATATTTTGTCTTCGCTAAAATCTCCACCCCAGTATCGTTTCCGCCCAAGGCGAACATACCAATTGCTAAGATGATCTGCCACAAAAGTCTGAATGGCTCTCCCCGCCCGGGTCGGTTCATAGTTTTCGTAGTGCTCTCTAACTTCAATTATCAGCGAGTTTAGCAGCGATATTATCCACCTGTCGAGTTCAGAGCGCTCGCTTACAGGAATTTCCTTTTCAGAAGCAGTGTACTTATCGACATTGGCATAGAGAGCAAAGAAACTATAGGTGTTGTAGTAGGTTCCAAAAAACTTACGCTTGACTTCGTCAATACCAGCATATATATTTTTCCCGGTTTCAGGATCTTTTTCAACATCAAATTTCAGATTATCCCAAGGCTGGGCATTCGTTATCATATACCAGCGTAACGCATCGGCTCCATGTTGTTCAATCACTTCGAAGGGGTCAACGGCATTCCCAAGCCGCTTCGACATTTTGTTTCCAAATTTATCGAGAACCAATCCGTTCGAGATGATGTTTTTAAATGAAACACTGTCGCTAATCATTGTGGAAATGGCATGCAGGGTAAAAAACCAACCCCGTGTTTGGTCAACACCTTCAGCAATGAAATCGGCAGGAAACAATTCGTTAAATCTTTCGCTGTTTTCGAAAGGATAATGCCATTGAGCATAAGGCATTGCCCCGCTGTCGAACCAAACGTCAATCAGGTCAGGTTCGCGGTACATGGGTTTTCCCGATTCGGAAACTAAAACCACTTTGTCGACAAATGGCCGGTGAAGGTCGATTCTGGCATAGTTTTCATCAGAAAAAATTCCTGGTATAAAACCCTCAAAAGGGTTCTCTTTCATATAACCAGCCTGAATAGATGCTTTTATTCCGGTGCAAAGTTCTTCAACAGAGCCAATACATATACGCTCACTCCCATCGGAAGAGGCCCAGATAGGCAATGGGGTACCCCAGAAGCGCGAACGACTCAGATTCCAGTCAACCAGATTTTCAAGCCATTTCCCGAAACGACCTTCTCCTGTGGAAGCAGGTTTCCAGTTAATGGTTTTATTGAGTTCAATTAGGCGGTCCTTAAAAGCCGTCGTTCTGATGAACCAAGAGTCAAGCGGATAATAGAGTATTGGTTTGTCGGTTCTCCAGCAATGCGGATAGTTGTGAATGTGTTTTTCAATGCGAAAAGCCTTATTGTTCTGCTTAAGCATCACCGAAATTTCGATATCAGCCGAAACCGTAGTTTCATTGGCATTGTCGTCGTATTCATTTTTCACATACCTGCCTGCAAAAGTACTGTAGCTTGCTGTATTCACATATTCTTTTAAAAAGTCGGGGTGCATTTCTTCAATTCTAAAGAACTTGCCCTGTTTGTCTACCAGCGCCTGTAGGTTTCTGTCTTTGTCTTCGATAAGAAGTGCTGGTATACCTGCGGCTTTTGCCACCCTCAGGTCGTCAGCACCAAATGTGGGCGCGATATGTACAATTCCAGTGCCGTCATCGGTGGTAACATAATCGCCCGAAATCACCCTGAATGCATTCGTCATGGGTTTCACCCAATCGATAAGTTGACGATACGCAATACCAATCAGTTGTGAACCTGGGAATGTATTATTTATCCGGTATGGAATTACTTTATCACCCTGTTTGAAGGTACTGAAATCAAGCTGTAATCCTTCCGGTTTAAAATATGCAGAAATCCGGTCGCTGCATAACACTACTTTTATTCTGTTCCCGGTATATGGATTAAAGGTTTCAACAAGAGAATACTCAATCGATTCACCAACAGCCAGAGCTGTGTTGGAGGGTAAAGTCCAAGGCGTGGTTGTCCATGCCAGAATGCTAATCTCATCGTCAGGGGTGTGAAACAGGAATGATGACTTTTCATTACGGATTACTTGAAACATACTCACACAAGTGGTATCCTTTACATCGCGATAACACCCGGGCTGATTCAGCTCATGTGTGCTAAGCCCCGTTCCTGCTGCAGGTGAATAGGGTTGAATGGTATATCCTTTATATAGATATCCTTTTTCGTACAGTTTTTTCAGTAGGTACCAAAGGGTTTCGATATAGCGGTTATCGTAAGTAATATATGGGTTATCCATATCGACCCAGTATCCGATTTCGCGTGTAAGTTCCTCCCACTCCCGTGTGTATTTCATCACTTCGGTGCGGCAGGTTTTATTGTAGTCTTCCACACTAATTTTTTTACCAATATCTTCTTTGGTTATTCCCAATGTTTTTTCCACACTCAGCTCAACAGGCAGACCATGGGTATCCCAGCCTGCTTTACGCTTTACCTTATATCCATCAAGGGTTTTATAGCGGCAGAAAATATCTTTTATAGTCCTCGCCATAACATGATGTATCCCGGGTTTGCCATTTGCAGACGGAGGCCCCTCGAAAAAAATAAATTCTTTACAGTTTTGCCGTGTTGTTATGCTTTTTGCAAAGGTGTTTTCTTTGTCCCACAATTCGTTAATGTCTCTGTTTATCTGAGGCAGATCAAGGGCTTTATATTCCGGAAATTTTTTTGACATTAAAAATTTTGTTTAGTTTTATAAAGATTGCAAATATAGAGTATAACTGAAAATTTGCAAAATGATATTTAGGCTTGTTCTATCCCCCGACAATAATTACTATTCAAATAAATGCACTTACTGGAACACCGATTGAGCTGATTTATTTCTTAAGAATGATAGTAAGTGTCTCTCCGGCCAACAACTGATGGTTGTCGGGCAGCTTATTCCATTTCAGAATTTCATCAACTGTGCATCCATAGGTAATCGCAATTCGGTGTAGCGATTCCCCCTTTTTTACAACATGCTGCACGGGAACCTGGGTTGAAGATGTACCAGAAGTAACTACCATTGTATTCCTGAGGTTTTTTGTTGACTGAGAGAGAGAGTCGGAAACAATTTCCAGGTATTTCGAAATGTATTCATGGGGTAAAACCAGTGCATATTCCTTACCATCGGAAGGTATAAAGTTGCGGTAATAGGTCGGATTTAACAATAGTATATTTTCCGCAGGGAATTGCATTTCGTTGGCAAGGTTAACAAGGTTTAAAGGTCCAAAAACATGAATCGTATCAACGTCAAAAAAGTCGAAATCGGATTTCAATGGAATAATTTGATGTTCGCGACTGAAATTCATCAAGTAACACATTGCAATGAACGCTGGTACGTAATTTTGCATTTGCTCTGTCATATATTGTCTTATTTGCCAATAATCGTTGCTCCCCCCACGAATTATTGCTTTTTTAACCATGCCTGGACCTCCGTTGTAGGCGGCAAGAACCAGCAACCAGTCTCCAAATGTCCGGTACAGGTATTCAAGATAGCGGCAGGCTGCATCGGTAGACCGATACGGATCGCGTCTTTCGTCAACGTAGGAACTTACCTGTAAGTCGAATAAATCAGCAGTAGGTTTCATGAACTGCCATAAACCGACAGCACCGGAAGGGGATACAGCATTGGGATCGAGGGCTGATTCTACTGAAGCGAGATATTTTAATTCCAGCGGCAAATTGTATTTTGCAAGATACTCTTCGAAAAGAGGGAAATAATACTCCGATAAACCGGCTATGCGATTAAGCTTATCCCTATTCGGAAGGGTGTAGGCATTAATATATTTCTGAACATATTCATTGTATTGCAAAGGAATCAGGGTTGTCCTTCCAAGGACTTCAATTCGAAGCCGGTAAACTTCAAAGGGATAAACAAGACTATCGGAAAAGAGAACTTCGTCGTGGTGTATGAAACTTTTTTCCGGCTTTACTGAATTAAGCATGCTGTCGATATGCATAGTCAGACTTTTTTTACCCTTTTCGCCGCCGGTAATACTATGGGCAGGTAGATTATTGAAAAGGAACAATAATGATATAAATATCCCCCAATATTGAAGAGGCTTTTTCATGTTGACAATATCTTAATTATCAAGCTAAAATTCAATATTTTAAGATTGTTTTTTTAACTTGTAAATGTTAATTATTAAGGGTTTTAATTATTTGTCCCCACATTTTGTATGTATATCTTAGCAAGAATTGAAAAATTTTTAGGCCAATGAAAAAGAAAACACTGATAATTATTGCGGGAATAGTGCTTGTTGTAGCCATTGGCGCAATTGTGTATTTTGTTTTTTTTAGCAGAAAAGACGTAGTTGTTTCCGAATCGATAAAGGCTATTCCAGCGAATGCTTGCATTGTTATTCAAATACGTGATGTAAATAAAACTTACGAGGGTTTGAAGGAAAAGAGCAAAATTTGGAATGAACTCTCGGTTTTACCTGTTATTTCGCGGTGCGATAACTTTTTGTCAAGAATCTCTAAAATGAGAGGCACTGAAAAAATTGTTGAAGACCTTCTTTCTAATAATTCGCTGTTTATTTCTGTGCACCCTGTTGGTAAATCAAAATACGAGATTTTTCATGCAATCGCCATTCCGAGTGATATAAACCCCGAAGACCTTATTGCATTGTTCAAAAAAGAATATGCCGATTCAGCAGTATGTAGCGAGCGCAGCTTCGAAAATGTAACTTTGTATGAATTGAAATACAATATCGGGAAACGCAGTCTTTGTTTTGCCATAGCAGGGGGGCATCTTATTTGGAGTTATTCACCTTTACTTGTTGAGGAATCGGTAAATCAAATGAAAGGCAAGAAAAAAAGTCTTGCCGACAACGAAGATTTTACCACGATTTATAAAAGTGCCGGGCAGAAAGAGCTGGCCAATATATATCTGCAAATTCCTTCTTTACCTTTACTTTTAGGTACTCAACTTAACGCAGACGCATCGTTGCTGAAGGATGCAGTTGTTGGTTTCGCAGGATGGACAGAGCTTGATTTGGGAATCGATGATACCCGGTTTACATTTAGTGGTTTTACCGCTGTGAACGATTCGTTGTTGGGCTTCGTAAATGTGCTGCAATCGCAGAAACCCGCTCCGATGACCATAGAAACGGTGCTACCGGCAAACACATATTTTTACATGCAAATGGCATTTACCGATGCCAATGCATATGCCGATAACCTGATAAAGTTCCTGAAGTTTACTGAGCAAAACATCAATTACGAAAAGTTATGTAAACAGGCTGAAAATGAATATGCTCTCAACTTAGGTGAATTGATATACCCACTTATCAATCGGGAAGTTGGTTTAGCAATGGTTGAAAGTAGCAACGGGGAGGACGAGATATACTCATATCTTATTATTAATACTAAAAGCCGCAGCATTGCAGAAAATGAGCTTGAAAGAATTTGTGAAAAAATATCAGGATCCGCAAAATATAAATCTGTTATAAATATTGATGAAGCAGTAGAATTTAATGTGTATCGTATGGATTTCCCCGATATTGGGGATGTTTTGTTTGGCCCGGTGTTTAGTGGGCTCAACTCGAATTATGCTGCATTTTACGATAATTACCTGATTTTTGGTAATAGTGTAGCTGCCATCGATGAGTTTTTGCGCAAGGCTTTACTGAATAAAACAATGGCTACCGACCTGAAACACGCAGGGTTTATGTCGGGTTTTTCGAAAAACTCGAATATGTTTGTATATGTTAACCCTATGCGTGCTAAAAATCATATCTGCAAAATTCTAACAGAAGAGGCATTGCATATATTCCAGAATTCATTTCAATCGATCTCCCGTATAAGCGATATCGGATTACAATGGAGTGTTTCTGAGGGTATGCTCTACAACTACGCAATGATCCAGTTTGATCCTGAGCAGAGAGAAGAGCCCAAAACCATATGGACAAGCAAACTCGATTCCATTGTTCTGAATAAACCGGTGATTGTGGTCAATCACTTGAATCAATCAAAAGAGATTATTGTTCAGGACCGCAAAAACATTTTACATCTTATTAGCGAAAGTGGTCGTGAAATATGGAAGATACCGGTTGATGGCCGCATTAATAGCGAAGTATATCAGGTAGATGCATTTAATAATGGCAAACTTCAATACTTGTTTTCCACCGAGACGCAGATACATCTTATCGACAGACTGGGAAATGAATGTGACCGGTTTCCGGTGAATTTGCGTGAAAAATCTAATACGGGAATATCGCTCTTCGATTATGAAAATAACAGGTCATACCGCATTGCGGTTGCCTGTAACGACAAGAAGGTATATCTCTACGACATTGAAGGGAAATTGGTAAAAGGTTGGATGTTTGAAACTTCAGATAATCCCGTGCTGCAATCGCCCCAGCATTTCAGGGTGGGGTCGGCAGATTACATTGTTTTCAACGATCTTTATAAATTGTATGTTGTCGATCGCAAAGGCCAAACTCAGGCTGCTCCGTCAACAGGTTTTCTGTTTTCCGAAAACAACGATGTGTTTTTTGATGCCACGGGGCAGGAACGATTTATTGCCTCAGCGAAAAACGGAACAGTGTATTTTATGTATTTGAATGGAAAAACCGATTCGATTTCGTTTGACTCATATAGCGAAAAGCACTTTTTTAATTACTACGATATTGACAACGATGGAAAAAAAGACTTTATCTTCATTGACGGCGGGAGTATTGATGTGTATAAAGCCGATAAAAAGAAGCTCTTTTCTGTAAATCTTAATTCTGATATCAATTACCCTCCGTATTTTTATAAATTCTCACGCAACCAAATTAAGATTGGTGTAGTCTGTAAAGATAAAGAGCAAATATATCTGCTGAACGATGATGGTACTTTATTCGAGGGATTTCCGTTGCGTGGTATTTCACCATTCAGCATAGGGTATTTAAACAACAACAGCGGCAGTTTTAATTTGGTAACCGGTGGGAAAGACAATTCGCTGTACAATTATGAAATTAAAGAATCATCGGAATAATTCGAATTCTGTAGTATCTTTACATAAAAATGCAATTCATTATGAAACGCTTTCTGATAAGTTCTTTTATTGTGGGGTTTTTAATAATGCTTTTTAATTCCTGTATAAAAGACAATTTTGATTTTGATAAATGGGATGGTGAAGTGGAATGGACCCCATCGTTTGTAGCACCTGTAGCATGGGGCGATTTGAGTATACTTGAAGCTATCGAAGCCTACGATAGCACGATTAACCTGATTGCGAACACCGACGGATATGTGTCGTTGCTCTATTATACTAACGTGAGCTCAAGAGATATTTCGGAGCTTATTGTAATACCAGATCAGGCATATTTTGGGGTTGTTAACGGAACAGATATCGATTTTTCGGAGTTCGATCAGAATGGCGAAATACTATCGGGAACTGTAAATCTAAAGATGGGGTTTACAATGTTCAACGAAGAATGCGAAATAGATACCATTTATGTAAAATCAGCGATTCTGAACTCTCTGGTTCAATCTACTTATAAGCATACACTGCAGTTGAAATTTACGTTTCCAACCATTGTTAAAAACGGTAGCCCCTTGCAAATAGAGTACTTTTATGCACCAGTTGGCGGCATTGATGCAAACAACGATATTAGCCTTCAGGGATATCATATCGATCTGACTCAGACTGCGCTTGGATACAACGAAGTTCCTGTTGTTATGAGCTATATCTTTTATCATTCCGGAACCCCTGATAACTCAGGAAACATCATATTCAATCACAATTTTGAAGATTTGGAATATGAATTCATGAGCGGATACTTTGGTTATAATTCAATTATTTTTGAGACCGATTCGGTAAATATTGGCATATTTAAAAACAAAAACCTGAATGTTGATGAGTATTTGTTTCAGGATCCTAAATTTAAGGTTCGCTATCATAATTCCTATGGAATTCCCACAAACTTTTTCTTTACAGAAATGTATGCACGTTCGAAAATTAATGACCAGAATTATAATATCATAGATTACGAAAACGGTCTGCCGCTAGATTCGTTGCACCCATACTTTGTAAATTTTCCGAATATTCCATGGTTTATGCGAGACGACAGCATAGTGCTAAATCGTTTCAACAGCAACATTGCCCAGGTAATAAGTATTCAGCCCAAATGGATTCAGTTTGTTGCGCATGCACATACCAATCCGAACGGAACATCGCATACCAATTTTATCACTGATCAAAGTGTTCTTGTAGCCGATGTGGAAGTTGAACTTCCTCTGTGGGGATATATCGACAACTTTCATGCTGCCGATACATCCGACTTCGACTTCAGCGAAATGTATAGCACTGCCCAGGCGATAAAACGACTTGCAATCAGGCTTGATATGACTAACGGATTTCCAGTTGAAGGGTACGGGCAGGTTTACTTTATGGATGAGAACTATACAATTCTCGACTCCTTATTGTATTCATATCAGGAGAGAATTATTCCTGCTGCAACAATAGGCAGCGAAGGGCAGGTACTCGAGTATGCCAAAAAGGTGACGATTGTGGAAATTACCGATGACAGGGTTGAAAAGATTAAAGATGCTAAATATATTAGCTACGAAGGACACTCTAATTCAACAGAGTATTACGACGACAGACTGGTAAAAATATACGGAGAGTACCGTATTAAATTCGATTTGTCGTTTGAAGCAGATATCGAAATGAATGTTGATATAGATACTATTGAATTTTAAGCCATGAAAAAACTAGTAATTATCTCAGCAGTAGTTTTTATGGCAATCAATAGCGTTGCCCAGCAGGACTTTAGCTTATACTACATGAACAGAACCCTGCAAAGCCAATGGCTGAATCCCTCGTCCGATTATCCGTATGCTGTAAGTGTGGGCGGATTATTGGTGCCTGTCTTTGGTCAGATATCTCCTCCACTGCATTTTAATTACGCCAATAATGCTTGGCATTATAACGATATTTTACACATGGGTACCGGTATAAAAGCCGACTCCCTGGTTCTCGACATTGATAAAATGATGAATAATGTGCATAAGCAAAACAATATCCGTTTCGAAAATTATATTGAATTATTAAGCGTGGGCTTTAAGGTAAAAACCTTGTTTTTTACATTTTCTATCTCTGAAAAACTGAACTATGGCGTATCGATTCCGGGAGATTTTATGCACCTGATTGTATATGGGAATATGCCTTATTATAGCGACAATAGAAGTTATGATTTTAGCCGGCTGAACTTAAATTTTACCCACTACAGCGAATATGCATTGGGCGTTTCGGCCAGTGCCGACAAGCTTCGCATAGGAGGAAGGATGAAATTACTTTTTGGTAAATCGAATATCAGCACCGATATTAAAACCCTGTCGTTGTACACCAATCCTGAAAATGTTTACATGACTGCAGTTACCGATATGAGTATACGTGCATCGCAACCCTTTCCAATCGAATACGAATACTATCCCGATGGCGACAGTATAAGATTTGATTTACCCGATGATTTGGGAAGTTATTTTGACCCTGCAGATTATTTACTGAACCCTAAGAATTTTGGTTTGGCTGTGGATATTGGAGCCAGTTATGAAATTAACCACCAATGGCAGGTATTTGCCAGCGCAACCGACATTGGACTGATAACCTGGAACGACAATCCTTTCAGTCTGGTCAGCAACGGAAGCTTCCTTTTCAAAGGCATTGAAGCCGATTACTGGCATAGTACCGATGAAATAGAAGAATCTCTTGAAAACCTTGGAGACTCTATTCTGAGAACCTTTCGATTTGAAGAGAGCAATCAGGGTTATGTAACTTTTTTGCCCTCAAATCTGTATGTTGGAGGTATGTATAAACCATTTGATAAAATTCATATAGGAGCACTGTATCGTGCTGAATTCTATAAAAAGAGTATTATGTCATCTCTTACACTTTCGTTTAATTCGAATCTTACAAAATGGTTTAGTGGGCATTTGAGTTATTCTATTGCAAATAACAGCTTTATCAATTTCGGGCTTGGGTTTACATTGCGCCTTGCAATTTTCCAGTTCTACCTTACCACCGACAATCTTACGGGAATAATTTGGCCGCAAAAGTCGCAAAACATGAATTTACGGATGGGTTGCAACATGGTTTTTGGTTATAAGGAAAAACCCGTATCAAAAATATTTTATTAACCTGCTTTATGTTGTGATTTCAAAGGAATGGAATTAAACAGGCTTACCCGAAGCGATATTCATCGGTATGTTTACCTTTTGGGGTTGCTTATAATAGCAGCGTTTCTGCCATTTTCTGTTTATATTACAAGTGTTGCTCATTTTGTGATTATTGCGAATTACTTACTCGAAGGTAATTATTATCAGAAAATCAGGATTCTCTTTGCCCGACCATCTGTAGTCCTATTTTTGCTGCTTATAGTGGTTCATTTTATCTGGCTGATTAATTCAACTGACATACATTATGCGTTAAAAGACATCAGAATAAAGCTACCTTTGCTTGCTTTACCGATAATTTTTGGCACTACCGCACCCATAAAATTCAGACAACTAAAATTAATATTGCTTGTTTTTGCAGGCTCAATTCTGCTGAACTCTGTAATTTCTACACTATCTCTGGCTGGAGTTTTTGCAACGGAACAACTTAACGATACGCGTGATATCTCTTTATTTGTTAGCCACATCCGCTTTTCTCTCATGATTGTACTAAGCATATTTATTTTAATTTGGTTTATGTTCCGTCGAAAAATTGTTTATCGGTTCGAATACGTCTTATATAGTACTGTAGCTTTGTGGCTCATATCCTTTTTAATAATAAGCCAGTTTTTCACAGGAATTGTACTGTTTTTTGTGGTGTGTATTCTTTTTCTGCTCTGGGTTTTTTTGCAACAAAAACGACGAATTTTAATGATATCAGGGATTATAACCCTCTTTCTGCTACTTGTTTCGTTTGCAACACTTGGGTACTTTCAGGTAAGGAGCTTTTATTCCCCACCTGTCAGGTCGGGAACAAGCTTGCTGAAAACTACCGAAAACGGAAACCCCTATTATCATAATATGTCGAGTCGGCTTATCGAAAACGGGAATCTCATTTATGTTGAAATATGCGAAAACGAAATAAGAGGTGCCTGGGAGCTGCGCAGTACATTATCTATTGATTCCCTTGATGCAAAACAGCAACCGGTAATTCACACCCTTATCCGTTATCTAAGTTCAAAAGGAATGCCTAAAAGTGGGAATGCCGTGCTATCGTTGTCTGATGAAGAGATTAAAGCAATTGAAGCAGGAAAATCAAATGTTAGGTACCTAGACGGTATCGATTTTTTTGACAGGATATATCAATTCATATGGCAAATCGATTGCTATATTAAGGAAGGGAACCCAAGCGGACACTCTTTAACCCAACGGATTGAATATGTGATAACCGGTTTGTATATTCTTAAGAATAACTTTTGGTTTGGTGTTGGTACCGGTGATGTTGATTCGGTTTTCAAACAAGCCTACATCGAAAAAAACTCAATGCTCGAAGAACAGTTCAGGCATCGTGCTCACAATCAGGTTCTTACGTTTTATATTGCTTTCGGATGCATCGGTGCAACTCTATGCTTAATAGCCATATTTTTTCCTTTGATACTCGAATCGAAAAAGAGTCGCTTTCTGTTGTTGCTATTTGTTTTGATTGCTCTGGTTTCGATGTTGAATGAAGATACGCTTGAAACAGCAACAGGTTCTGCCTTTTTTGCGTATTTTTATTCATTGTTTTTATGGGGAGTAAACGAATGAAATTAAAAATCTTTCATTATGATCGATAATAACCAGCATTACATGCAATTTGCAATAGAGATGGCATTGAAAAACCTGAAAAGCGGAGGGGGACCTTTTGGAGCTGTCATTGTTAAAGACGATGTAATAATTGCAAGTTCCGGCAACAGCGTTACTGTTGATAACGATCCAACTGCACATGCCGAAATCAACGCAATCCGGAAAGCTGCGAAAGTGCTTAATTCTTTCGATTTAAGCGGCTGCACCATTTATTCCAGCTGTGAACCATGTCCAATGTGTCTGGGTGCTATTTACTGGGCCCGCATCGATACATTGTTTTTTTCGGCCACGCGTGTCGATGCCGAAAATGCAGGGTTTAGCGATGCCATGATTTATAACGAAATAGGCATGCCTATTCACAAAAGAACATTGCAAACCGAGCACCTGGTAACCGAAAATGCTGAATTACCTTTTGAAGAATGGAAAAATCTGCTCAACAAGACCCTGTATTGAAAAGACTCCCATTGTGTTTTTATACCCGCGATGCAAAAACAGTTGCTATCGAGTTGTTGGGTAAAACAATTGTTAGAAGACATTCGGATGGAGAAATTGTAAAATATATTATAACCGAAACTGAAGCCTATCTGGGTGAGTTCGATTTGGCCTGCCATGCCAGTAAAGGGAAAACCCCAAGAACGGAGATTATGTTTACACAAGGCGGAGTACTGTATATTTATCTTATTTATGGGATGTATTGGATGATGAACATTGTTACTGGTTTCGAAAATCAGGCACAGGCTGTGCTGATCAGAGGAATTGACAAAGCTTCGGGACCGGGAAAAACGGCGGCTCTCTTACAGCTATCAAAAGAATTCAACGGAGAATCGTTGCTTGAATCAAACCGCATCTGGCTTGAAGACTCGAACTTGGTATGTCGGTATAAGGCAACACCAAGAATTGGAGTGGATTATGCCGGTGAATTCTGGAAATCGCAATTACTCAGGTTTTGCGCAATAGTTTGAGTCTACTCTACAAACGAGTATTTGACACGAATTGAATGACTTTGGTTGTAGAGAACACAGTTTTGTTTCTCAACGTGCCGAATAAACCCGATTTTTCTATTCATGTTTTTTAATAACTTTGTGTTCTGATTAATTAAGTATAATGGATATGATTGACCGAGAATTTGAAAGAGGGTGTCAGATTGATATTTTAGATGATAATACGGGCATTATAAATAAATGTTGCTATAAACTAAACGTTAACAACTGGTTAAATGACATTCCCGTGGCAACATCAGGTTTTGATGTTGTTGAGGTTCGTTTTAAAAATACAAGAAAAGGGTTTTTCAGGAACGTAAATCAATTAAACCTCCGCGAAGGAGAACTTGTTGCTGTAGAATCGACCCAAGGACATGATATTGGCATTGTATCGCTCACCGGAGAACTTGTGCGGGAACAAATGCAACGTTATCATGTGAATTATGATTCCGATTTTAAAAAAATATACCGAAAAGCCAAACAAACTGATTTGTTGAAATGGAAAGAGGCTGTGGCTCAAGAAATACCAACAATGCTACGAACAAGAGAGTTGGCAAAACAACTGCAATTGAACATGAAAATCGGAGATGTTGAGTATCAGGGCGATAAAACGAAAGCTATATTCTATTACATAGCCGATGAAAGGGTTGATTTCAGGCAGCTGATAAAGCATATGGCTGAAGAGTTTAAAATACGTGTTGAGATGAAGCAAATCGGCGCCCGACAAGAGGCAGGAAGAATTGGAGGGATTGGTCCATGTGGAAGAGAACTCTGTTGTACCACATGGATGACGAATTTTATTTCTGTGTCAACAAACTCAGCCCGGCTACAGGAGATTTCTCTTAACCCGCAAAAGCTTGCAGGCCAGTGTAGTAAGCTTAAGTGCTGTCTGAATTTTGAACTTGAGGTATATATTGATGCACGTAAGGATTTTATTTATGATAACAAAACGCTTCACACTACACAAGGAGATGCCAAACATATTAAAAATGATGTTTTTAAAAAAACAATGTACTTCGAGATCTTCAACAATAATATACCTGTGGTAATAGCCTTGCCTCTCCAACGAGTTAAAGAGATTATTGAATTAAATAAAAAGGGTATTGCTGTTGATAAACTTATTTCTGAAGAGAACAAAGCGCCCTCCGTAACCGAGCATGAATTTACCAATGATGCAAACAACGGGAGCATTACCCGGTTCGACTCGAAAAACAGGCAATCAAATAAAAAATCACACAAAAAGAATATGAAACCTAATAATCCTGCCACTCCGCTAATGCTTGCGATCGTTTTTTTGATAAGCTCTTTTTCTATTAGCTGCGATAGAAATAAAATTTATGAGAAATACATTAAAATCGATAATATGGTTTGGAACGACAAAAACTATATTCGGTTCGAAAAGGAAATTACAGATACGGTATCACGACATAATATCTACATCCTTGTTCGAAATGCCACTCAGTACCGGTACGGAAATTTGTGGGTTTTTGTTTCCACAACTGCTCCCAATGGGAATAAGGATACCGACACGGTTGAGTGTGTGCTTGCCGATAAAAACGGGAAATGGCTTGGCGATGGGATGGGTGATTTATGGGACAACGAGATTCTTTGGAAACGAAATGTAACATTCCCGTATCAGGGCAATTACGTTTTTCAATTTGAACAGGGAATGCGTATTGAAAACTTGCCGGGAATACTGGATGTGGGGCTTAGAATTGAGCGAGTCCCTGAGGAGAAATAAAGCCGTTACTGCAACATGGGCCAGAAAAAAAAGTTAAAACGATTCGCCGAAAACAATTTGTTTAGTAATGTTTTTCAGCCTCTTTACACCGATCTCATTAACGACGATTTCGGGTTAAAAGGGAATTGGAAGCAGCAGTTTTTTAAAAACAATAACCCGATTACCGCTGAGCTGGGCTGTGGTAAGGGCGACTATGTTACTGCACTTTCCGGATTGTTACCTTTGAATAATTATATTGGAATCGATATAAAAGGAGCCCGGATTTGGAAAGGAGCAAAGTATGCTGAAGACAAAGCGGTGCAAAATGTAGCCTTTTTAAGAACACGAATAGAGTGTTCACCGCGCTGCTTCGAAAAAAATGAGATTAACGAAATATGGATTACTTTTCCTGACCCTCAGCTAAACCGCAAAAAGAGGATTAAAAAGAGGCTTACGTCTGCAAGATTTCTGGGTTATTACCAAAAAATCCTTATTAACAACGGAATCATACATGTTAAAACCGATGACGATGATTTGTTTGCATACACTAAAAAAGTAATTGAATTCAATAATCTGACGCTTGAAAAAGAAATCCGTGATATTTACAAGGAATGCCCGGAGGATAAGATTCTTAGCATTCGGACCTACTACGAAACCAAATGGCTTACCGAGGGAAGGACCATTAAATATCTTTGTTTCCGCTTACCTGATACACGCGATATAGTTGAACCTGACACATTCGATGAAGACTGACTCTCACAACGATTTTTTTGAAAAAGTATGGGCTGTTGCCACACTTATTCCCTATGGAAGGGTTACATCGTATGGCGCTATAGCCCGTTACCTTGGACTTCCGGGTTCTGCACGAATTGTCGGCTGGGCTATGAATCAATCCCACATGAATCCGGAGGTTCCTGCTCATAGGGTTGTGAATAGACAGGGTTTTTTAACAGGAAAACATCATTTCTTTTCCGAATCACTTATGGCAGAACTATTGACAAACGAAGGCATTGGAGTAGAAAATGACCGAATCGTTGATTTCAAAAAGCATTTTTGGAACCCCTCTCAAGAACTAATATAGAACTTATTTGTTATAATTTTAGAAACAAGTTACGGTATGATTGTAAGTATTGAAAAAATCAGGGAAGAGTT
>JAGOLH010000096.1 GCA_017994175.1 Bacteroidales bacterium
TTGTTGACCTGTTAGGACTCGAACCTAAAAAACAAGATCCAGAATCTTGTGTGTTGCCAATTACACCACAGGTCAATATGTGTTGTCCGACTAGGATTCGAACCTGGACAGGCAGAACCAAAATCTGCAGTGCTACCATTACACCATCGGACAAGAAAGAACGATTTTTTTTAGGTCTGCAAAAATAACAATAATTTTAAAAACCAAAGAAAAAACCACATTTTATTTAATAAAATGTGGTCTTTTATTTTGCAGACTTTTTTATTTGCTCAGAAGTTTTGTCTTTTCAAGAAGGATAACATATTCAGCTCTGTACCCGTAAGGGTCGTTCCCCATAGTCTCTTTGGCAAGTCTGATTGCTTCATCGTAAGTGGCTGTACCTTTGAATTCCGAATTTCGGAGCAACATGCCAAATTCAGCCAGGGATGCTGCAAGTTTAAAATTATCGGAAACCTTTCCCAAATCGCTGGAAGAAACCTTCGATGTTATCAGTTTGCTTTCGGTACCCTTAGGGTCTTTATACCGAATTTTTAGGGTCATCAAATCGTTACTTTTGCGAATGTTAACATCCTGATAAGTTAACGGATCGACGCTGGCCAGCGGTTCCCCCGATTCTCCTGGGATTATTTCGTAGAGTGCCGTTACGCTGTGACCGCTTCCAATTTCTCCGGCATCTTTGGTATCGTCGTTAAAATCTTCTTTATTCAAAAGACGGTTTTCGTATCCAATCAAACGATATGCTTTCACTTTAGAGGGATTGAATTCAATTTGTATCTTCACATCCTTAGCAATAGTGAAAAGAGTGCCCCAAAGTTCTTCACTGAATATTTTTTTTGCCTCCATAATATTATCGATATATGCATAGTTTCCGTTTCCTTTGTTGCTAAGTTTTTCCATTTTGGAGTCTTTGTAATTTCCCATTCCAAAGCCAAGAATAGTGAGGTAAATACCGTCGTTGCGTTTTTGTTCAATTAACCTTTCCATTTCACCGTCGCTGCTGGCCCCAACATTAAAATCACCATCGGTCGCAAGAATCACCCTGTTGTTCCCATTGGGAATATAGTTTTCTTTGGCTATTTTGTATGCAAGGTTAATCCCTGCACCACCTGCGGTTGATCCACCTGCTTCCAGCAAATCAAGTGCGGCTGATATTTTAGCTTTGTCTTTTCCTGATGTTGAGGCAAGTACCTGACCGGCTGCACCTGCATATACCACAATAGCGACTCTGTCCTGTGGACGAAGCTGATCGATAAGTATTTTGAATGATTGTTTTAACAGCGGAAGCTTATTAATGTCGCTCATAGAACCACTTACATCAATCAGGAATACCAAATTGTTTGCAGGTATTTCTTCCGAGATCATTTTCTTCCCCTGAATTCCTATTAGTAGCAACTGATGGTCTTTATTCCATGGACATGTACCCAGCTCTAATGTTGTGGAAAATGGATGTTCTCCTGTGGGTTGCTTGTAGGTATAATCGAAATAATTTATCAATTCTTCAACCCTGACTGCATCAGCATAAGGCATTTGGTTCTGTGTAATGAATCTTCTTACATTAGAGTACGAAGCTCTGTCGACATCAATTGAAAAGGTGCTCAGAGGATCGTTGGTCACCGTTTTAAATTTGTTTTCGTTAATATAGTCATACGATTCGGTATTCCAGTCGATTGCCGGTTCGTCGTAGGCAAATGAGTTATACCCGGCACCTCCGCAAGGAGCTGCTGAAGATTCTCTTGAGTATAAGGTTTTTGAACAATCTTGTTTGTGCTCTTCAATATCTTTATTATTAAAAAGTACATCTGTTAAGCTTGGCTGAACCGAAAGGTAAACGAACAAATTTTTATTTTCTTCCTCTGCCATCGTAAAGGCGAGTTCATATTCTTCATAGTTTTCGTAATTCACTTTGATAAGGTAGTCGCCAGCCGATAAATCTTTGAATTCAAAATAACCGAATGCGTCCGACTGAGTCATTTTCAGGCTTAACCCATTGGTTTTTGCAATTACCACAGGAGCATTTCCAATTGTGGTACCCGTGGTAAGATCGGTAATTATTCCGGAAACTGTTGCTGCATGGATGGAGCCGGTTAAAACTGCTCCGATGACCATTAATAAAATCATTTTTTTCATAGCTTTTATTTTTAATTGTTTGTATGTTTTTTTCAAGTTTTGGATGTGAAACAAAATCAAAT
This sequence comes from Bacteroidales bacterium, assembly GCA_017994175.1. Classification (GTDB taxonomy): domain Bacteria; phylum Bacteroidota; class Bacteroidia; order Bacteroidales; family ML635J-15; genus JAGOEF01. Next base: position 2,190 of record JAGOLH010000096.1, read on the forward strand.
TCCATAAAGACAGTTTTATTTTTGTATTTTTACAGTAATGTCAAGCATTTTGAAAAATATAGAAAAGTGGGCCTGCGATTTGGTCTACCTTCTTTTTCCGGAGGTTTGCGAGGTTTGTATGGCTCCCCTTGTAACGGGTGAAAAAACTATTTGTTTGAAATGCCTTGCCGACATGCCATACACCGATTATCACAACAAACCCGAAAACCCGGTAAGTCAGATTTTTTGGGGAAAAGTACACGTCGAAATGGCAACAGCACTATTCTATTTTGCAAAAGGAAGCAAATACCGTAAACTTATTCATAAGCTCAAATACAAAGGAAAACGAGAAATTGGTATTTTTTTAGGAAGGGAACTGGGTGCATGTATCGGCAAGTCTGATTATTTTAAAGGCATCGATTGCATTATCCCTGTTCCGCTTCACATATCACGGCAAACAAAAAGAGGATATAATCAGAGCGCCGAAATTGCATTGGGCATTTCGCAGGTTACAGGAATTCCTGTTAAACTCCATGAATTAATCAGAAGTCAGGCAACCGAAACCCAAACAAAAAAAACACGTGACGAACGGTGGAAAAATGTGAGCGGTAAATTCCAGATAGCAAGCCCTGAAAACCTGAAAGGAAAACATGTTTTGGTTGTTGACGATGTAATTACTACGGGATCAACCATTGAAGCGGTGGTTGAAACACTACTGGGTGTGGAAGGAGTTACAGTAAGTATTGCGGTAGTGGCTAAGGCGTAAAAGTTCCAGGCCATTGAAACGAATTACATTCAATACCGAGCAGCGAAATAATGCGGTTGGTAACGGTTTTGACCAAATCGTGTACTTGCAAAGGCTTACTGTAAAATGAGGGATTTGCCGGACAAACAATACCTCCCGCCAAGGTAATTAATTCCATGTTCTTAATATGAATGAGACTGATCGGGGTTTCGCGTGTTACCAAAATCAGTTTATTCCTTTCTTTAAGCATTACATCTGCGGTTCTGGTTATCAGATTGTCAGAAATGCCATGTGCTATTTTGCCTAATGTCCCCATGCTACAGGGCACTATAACCATACCATCGTAATTACCCGATCCGGATGCAAACGGCGCGTAGAAATCAGTATTTGAATAGTGCTTAATTCCACTTATTGCAGAAGCCCGATATCCCATTTCATGTTCAAAAACCTGATCTCCGTTGTCGGAAACTACCAACGAAAGCCTCTCAGGGTCGATATAATCTCTCAATAAAAGCAAATCAGATATCAGTGTGCTTGCATAAATGCTACCACTGGCACCTGTAATAGCAATGACCAAGGATTTTTTTGTTTTCATATTTCGTACATTATCGAAAACAACAGAACGCGGTTGAACTCGTAGGTTACCCAATAATCAAGGTCCGAGGCGTTGGGGCGATCGCGTATGGGAATAATAGTGTAACAGAAACGAAAGTCAAAAGCCCAGTGAGGACTAAAATAATAAGTAACTCCGGTTTGAGCCCCCAATTCTATACGGCGGAATGCAAAGCCTGCTTCATTAGGACCAGTCCCATCGTCTTCGGTGGCACTGAATAGATAACTCAGATTCATACCAATATTCAAATGTAGTTTGCCGTCGAGTTGCCAATCGATAGTGGGTGGTATTTTGAACTTTTGCATACGATACGAAAAAAGAAACGGAATTTCGATATAATTCAAAGATGCTTTGTAAAAAGGTATAGTATGATATCCCATATCAAGGCGTGCGGCTTTGCTTCCTTTCTGGATGTATTTTAGCTCCATGCGATATCCCCATTTTTCGCCAAAGTTGTTTCTTACATACAGCCCACCGCTTCCGGCAAATTTATGATAGCCTCCGTAAGAATCTCCATCAATCTGCGATAAAACCAGTCCGCCAATGGCACCGGCATAGAATTGCTGGGCATATGCCTGAGTGAGACTTATAAGCGTGAAGAACAATATTAAAAAAAACGATCTCATTATTCGCCAACATGAATTTCTTCACACTGAAGCACCTCTTTACTGTCGGTGTCGTAAACAAATGCAATAATACTAAGGTTTGCAGGAACCCAATCGAGGCCTGTTTTTAAGGAGTACTCTTTTTCAAATTGCTGTAGTCGGGTTATTGGATTATTGTTTGTATTTATGGCATCTCCCCAGGCTCCGTTAAAACTTCCCCGGAGAACATGATTGTGTTCATAGTCTTCAACGTTTGAATCGGTTTGCGAATAGTCGGTCTGCCACTGAATGATATGACTTTCGGTAATATAAACAGCAAGCGATAAATTTCGGGTTGATTCTATTTGGCTTTCAACATGCACAACTGCTATTAAAGTGCTGTCGGTTTCGTTGAAAGTTTTATCAACGTGAATCATCAATTCAGGGAATGAGCTATAGTACTTAGCTATTTCAGACCCCCACCCATCGTGAGCTTTCAGCGATTCCGGAATCAAATGGTTTACTACTCCTATAGGTTGACTTTGAACGCCAAAATATCCATACGAAGTAAAACCATTGCCTCCCAGCTCAAGTCCTACATCGGTAGTGAAATCATAGTGGTAGGGCTGCAACGGATCGTTCGATGCTAACATGCTGAAATAACCGCAGTGTACTGCAATAGGTACAACTGCTTCGCCAAAATTATTTTGCATTGAAACAATAGTACGGTGTGCGTAAGGGCAATTCCCACACATATGACCTGTGAAATCGAGAATTAGGCTTTTTCGCCCGTTCCAGACCGGCTCGTTTGTGTCGAGATAAGGCGCCTCTATGATATCGCAGGTTGTAAAAAATGCGCTTGCAAGCAGGCAAAATGTTATGATGAATAATTTTTTCATGGCAGGTTTTTTAAAAAGTACTTGAAATACTGATAATTATACCATTTGAAGCGGGCACAGCCCTGCAAACACCGCCGACGCATGTTATTCCTTCGCGTTGTTTCCCATAGCTCAGCTGAATTCTGTTCCCGCCATTGTTATAACCAAAACCGGCCAAAAGATAGTGTGTGCGGTGCGAGGCATCACTATTTCCATAATTCCAGTTATCGGAGATTGTAAAAAACCAATGGGGAATAGTAAATTCTAAAAGAAGCATACCCCAATTTCCCTTATCCTGTTTTGTGAAAAGGGCTTGCAATTCGGTATGAAGCGATATGTTATCAGTGAAGTTGTAGCTTATATCGGCAATCCCGCAATGGGCAAATACAGTTTCATGACCTCTTGTTCCTCTGAGTACATTATAATTATATATGATGTTTTGGTAGGTGAAAATGGTTTTAAATTTTGAACTCCATTTTTTCGACAATTCAAAGTTGATGTCCTGAAAGTAAAGGGAGTCTCCAATACTAAAGAAATTGGTATTGTATCCGTAGGTGCCATGACTTCCAATTGGCGTTGAATCGTTCACAGGCGTTTGGGCTGTATTTTGAACCCTGGAAAAATTCAGAGCGATTGAAGTGCCGTATTTACCACCAATTTTGGTATTCTTTTTAAACTTGTAGATAACATCTGCCTGTACGCCCCATTCTCCGTTTGGCTGGGTTGCATAAGGGTAAAAAGCAGTTAATGAGTACGTGTGGGCTTTTGTTATTTCAGGTAATTGGTTTATGTTCAGATTGGTACTGATAGCATTGCGGTCGGAACGAAAGCTCATGTTATCAATCCACTTGGTGGCTACAAGAATTCCTAACCCGCTACGTGAATAGCTCGCATTTACCAGGAAAGCCTGCCCAGGTCTGAAAATATACCCATTATCGGAAGAAGGATCGTTTATTTTGTACGCATATTCTGAATTTATACTCAAACCGGCAACCGAAAAAAGAAGCCTTCCTGCCCCGGCTCCCACATTTTGTGGTAGTGCATACACAGGATCCTCATCCGCTTGGTATTTGCTTACAAAACTTCCTCCAAATCCAAGATTCCATGGTTTTTCGTTCCATTCAGGTACGATTTCATTTACCATAAAATCACCATCGAACCCTCTAACAATACCTTCACCTTTCTCCCAGTAAAGCCGCTGTTTCCCGACAAGGCCTTTAAGATAAATTCCCTTATAGGGACTAATTTTTACTCTGATACCATCGAGTGCGTTGTCGATGCCTAGCTGCTTTTCTTCGTAAGTTCTTAATACAAGTCCGTTCCCGAATTGTTCGTAAAAATTGCCAACAGTAATCTCGAACTTGTCGTTTACAAAGTTAGCCCATCGGTACGGTATCCCAATGCCATCGTTAATTCCTCCCTGATTAGGATAGCCAAGCAGGGTATTCAAATATCCTTCGTAGCGGAATCCGGCTGAGAAATTACCCAGGTTATAGGTGAAATTGGCAAAGGAATTCAGCATGGTTTTTTCTGCAGGACTCGATGCGCCAATTATAGAATCAGCAATATAATACTGTCCGTCGGCCTGGAAGTTTCCTGTGATTTGCCCCCATGTACCCTCCTGTGCCCATACAAACGAAAATGGCAATAAAGCTATTGCCATTACAAAACATAGTTTTCTGAACATAATAATTATTTGAGTCAATAATTTACTTTAATGGTTTGCCCGCTGCGACTTTCTGTATTACTTCGTGAAGGGTGTTTTCGTCCCCTTCGACATAGGCTTTGTGTTGCCAAACGACTTTTCCGTTTTTATCCAGAACAAAGGTATGCGGAACTTCGTTAACGTTCATACCCCGCTTGAAATCGCTGTTTGGATCGCAGTACACATTGAATTCCCACATCCTGCCATTTACGAATGGAGCCACCTTACTCATACTTCGTGAGTCGTCTATCGAAATGGCAATGATTTTAACACCGGTTTCTTTTTGCCAATCGGCGTAGTTTTCGTTGTATGCATTCAGTTCTTTTATACAGGGTTTGCACCATGTGGCCCAAAAGGAAATTACGACCGGTTTCCCGTTGTTCTTAATAATATCTTTCGTGTTTACAGTTTTATTATTTATATCTTTAATCTGAAACTGAGGTACTTCCTGACCAAAAATATATCCTGCCATTACAACCAAAACAAATACAAAAAATAGCTTTTTCATAATGAATGTTTTAAAATTTCTTCACCGTAGTAACAAATACTTTACCAAATTAAAAAAAAGGGGGTAGAAGCCCCCTTTCTTTCAAAATTTATTTTGTTACTATTACTTTTTTCACAATAGTAGAAGAATCTTTAACAACTTTAACAATATAGGTTCCTTCCGACAGATTGGCGGTGGTTACAGTAATTTCGTTGCTATTGCAATTGTCAGAGAAAACAAGTTGTCCTGTAACACTGAAAATATTGACGCTGGCATTTTCAACACCTGTAATTGTAATCATATCACTTGCCGGATTTGGGAAAATCATAATGTTTTCACTGTATTCATCTGCAATTGATACAAAATCGCTCAATGGCATTTTAATGGAGTTGTAAATCTCACGGTCGTTCACATTTGAGTTATTCCAATCATTAACAAAAGCAATTAATGTCAGATTTCCAAGCACCCATTCACTGTCAACAGTATAGGTATAGGTTTTAGTGAATGTTGTGCCGGTGTTCCCATTTGGAATAGCTGTGGCATCACCATAGTTTGCTGTAATAGCATCTCTCATTGAATGGTTGTGAGTGTAATTATTCGATGCTCCTGCCTGCTCGCCAACGAGTCCGTCTTCCTGAATGTAAACGCTCAGACGGGGTGTTCCGGCAACTGTGCCTAAAAACTCGCCTGATACGGTTAAATTTAGCAATCCTGTTTCGGTATTGTAATTACCTTCCATTTCGAGACTGACATATGCTGGTTCATTTCTCATTTGATCCATTAAGCCGGTTGTATAGGAACTTGCCGGGAAAAATACAGGGCCCGGATCTCCATCAGGTGAAAGGAATTTTCTGTCGAGCATAATGCCAGGAGCATAGGTGGATCCCCCTGCATTATAGAAAAGAAGCAGCTGAGTGTTTTCCGGTATTGTCAGATCATCGGTATAGTAGCCTGCGTGATGCGACAACCAAATAATATTTGGTCTGGTGTTGGTCCAGTTCGTAAGATTGGTAATAGCTGCAGGGCAATTAGGGCATTCAGCAGTTGTAAAATGCTCCAGTAACACATTTCTTGAAACTGAATTTGAATTGGCAATAATATTTACTGAACTGGTATTGTCGCTGTCGTCATCCTCAACGCCATTTGGGTTAGAAACGATAATGTTTACAACATAAGGTCCATCGGTGCTGAAAACAGCAGGATTAAGATTATATGTAAAATTAACCGTCTGTCCCATGGTTGCATTGCAGGTGATTGTTTGGGGAGCAAGATTTTCTCCACCATCAATGTTGTATGTAACCTGAAACGAAGTCAGGGTAACTACACCGTTGTTAATTATGCGACCTTTTATATTTGTGTTTTGTCCGGTAACAGCATAATCGCCTTGACGTGCAGTCCAGGGAAGTGTGTTATTTGCAATGAGCTCAATTTCATTCTGCGGACAGCCCGAGCCCATACCCATAACCGATGCCTCACTGGAAAATTCACCGCCTTGGCCAATCATAACATCGTCGTAATAAACTTTGTAATAACCCGACCCGTAATTGCAGCAGATGCCATCGCCATA
>JAGOLH010000097.1 GCA_017994175.1 Bacteroidales bacterium
TGCTGAACTCGCAAAAATAGATATTATTAACCCTGCCGATGTTCTTGATGCAACCGTGCTCCGCATGGAGAACACATACCCTGTATATTATGGCAGTTATTACGAGTTTGATACAGTGCGTCGTTTTACGGATAATATTCCGAATTTGTTTTTGATTGGTCGCAGCGGGATGCACCGCTACAACAATTCCGACCATAGTATGATGACCGCTATTACAGCAGTCCGCAATATAGTTGAAGGCCGCACCGACAAGTCGAATATATGGGATGTAAATACCGAAAGCGATTATCACGAACAGAAAAAATGACCCATCAGATTCTGGTTGCTTTCCGATTTGAAAACTTTTTTTTAGCCATTTCAATGTAACTATGTGTAATTAATCACTAATTTTACACAAAACGCTCTCATATGGAACAATCATCAATAGAAACCGCCCAGCGGCAATTACGAACTCTGGCAATCCTGCACTATATATGGGGAGGTTTGAATATTGCAGGAGGCATAGCATTGATAATAATATACACTTCAGTTGGTATTGGCATGGTGGCGGCAGGAGCTATCCATGGAGAACCCGATCAGATTGCGCTGGGGATTTTTGCCGGTGTTTTTATAATGTTTGCTTTTACACTTGGGTTTTTTATAATTGCTTCAGCTGTTCTCTCCATTGTTTCAGCCTCATTTATGCTGAAACGTAAAAATCGTGTTTTCTCAATAGTAATTGCCGGTACTGAGTGTGCAAACGCACCGCTAGGCGTACTGCTTGGTGTATTTACCATAGTTATTTTGTCGAAACCTGAGCTCAGAGAGCTATATAATGCAAATAATAGTCAATAAAATCTATATAATGAAATCAGCATTCAGTAAACTATTTGTAGGTTTAGCAATATTAATTATTGTTGTAATACCAAGTTGTAATCTTTTTGAGGAGAGCATACAACCTCCTGAAATTCAAACTATAGAAGTAACTGAAGTTACATATAACAGTGCAATAAGCGGAGGAAATATTACTAATGATGGCGGAGCCGATGTCACTGCTCGTGGAATGTGCTGGGCTGTTCACACAAGCCCTACCGTGAGTGATAGCCTAAGTAATAATGGTTCGGGTACCGGAATATTTACTGCTACCCTTACAGATTTGCTTCCACAGACAATTTATTATGTACGAGCCTGGGCAACAAATAGTGAAGGGACTGCTTATGGCGAGGAGTTTACGTTTACAACGCTTCAGCAGCCTCTTGTGCCTAGCGTTACTACGGCAGGTGTTACCGACATTGGGGAAACAACTGCAGTTTGTGGGGGCAACGTAACTTCCGACGGAAGTTCTTCGTTGGTAGCAGTGGGTGTTTGCTGGAGTACAGCAGAACAACCGACTGTGGATGATAACAAAACAATCGACGGAACATCAACAGGTGAATTCTTGAGTAGCATAACAGCTCTGGCACGAAATAAAACATATTATGTCAGGGCCTATGCGACCAATAGTCTTGGAACAGGATATGGAGAGGAATATTCTTTTACTACTTTGCCCAGTCCTACAGCCGGCACTGTTACCGATATTCAGGGAAATACCTATACTACCGATGTCTTTGGAACTCAGGTGTGGATGACCCAAAACCTGCGCACAATCCGTTACAACGATAACACCGATGTACCGATAATAACGGATGATGCCCAATGGAGCAATTTGAGTACGGGAGGTTTTTCGGTTTTCAACAATGATATAGATAATTACTACGGCTTATATGGCGCACTTTACAACTGGTATGCGGTGCAGACAGGGAAGCTTTGCCCTTCAGGCTGGCACGTTCCTACCGATGATGAGTGGAAAACATTGGAGATGAATCTGGGTATGAGTCAGACTGAAGCCGATGGCAGCGGTACCAGAGGTACTACCGAGGGTGGCGAAATGAAGGAATCCGGGCTGGAAAACTGGGCTTACCCCAATACCGGTGCTACCAATGAAAGCAATTTCACAGGTTTGCCTGCGGGGATACGAAGGGTAAACGGTGTGTATGCCGAAAACAGAACAGCCGGGTATTTCTGGTCAGCTACTGATGGCGGGGAACTCAACGCATGGGCGCGGCTTTTAAGCAATAGCAACAGCAATGTTTCGCGAGGGCAATACTATAAGCAGTTCGGTATGTCGGTGCGCTGTGTTCAGGATTAATGAAAATCTGCTTTTCAATTACGCGTCTTTTCTTCCAAAACCCTGACGATACAACGATTCTATAATTACAATCTCTGCTTCGTCATTCAGATTATTTCCAATAGGTTGCAATAATTCGGGGAAATTATTACGTTTGTTTTTAACTGAACTTCCAATAGGGTAGGCATTCATTTTGTTGCTGTCGTATGGTTTTAACATGGCGGTGATATCAGAAAGAGGAGCATCATTATTCAGCCAGACAGACTCCTGCCATGGTTCGAGTATAACAGGAGAACGATGGTGTGGTATCTTTTGCATTAGCTCATTGGCAACTGTAGTTATAATTGCAAACGAAAAAACCGATTCACCGTTAACAGGGTTTTTCCATTCATCCCATATGCCTGCCATGGCAAATGGTCGAACTTTGTTTTTTAAGAATACAACATGCGCTTTATCGAGACCTTCATCAGTTGAACCTTCGATAAATGCATCGGCTATTACCAGGCAGCGCTGAGAGCGGATAGGTTTGCGAAATGATGGTTTTAGAATAATATCCTTTGGCCCGTGATAGTGAACATCATTTTCGGAGTTCCTGTCGCCCTCGGTGCGTGCATTGAGCAGAAACATATCCTTTTTTGCCCACGACGGGCACATCCCGAAGCGGAAAAGCTGCAGACATCGCTTACTATTGCTTGCAACAACCGGTGTGTACATCCCCGGCCCCGTGTTATACGATGGCGATAAGTCGAAAAGAGAGGGCGATAGATTAAATCTCTTTTCGATGGTTTCGAGTTTTTGCACCAGAATGAAGCGACCGCACATTGCTATTGAACTTGTTTATTGCAAAATTACAATATTTTACAATATCATTTTTTTTATGGACGGGGTGATTCAATTCTTTTGAATCTGGTTGCGGAGAAATTCCTTTGTTGGCACCAGAATATTAACGCTATATTTCAGTAATTTCATTTGATATCAGTATTACACAAATAACATGATTTGTTTTATGAAAAGATGTAAACATCGGTTTTAATAAAATTAGCAATTGTCTATATTTGTGCGAATAGAAAAAAGTATGGATAATTTTATTGTATCGGCACGAAAATACCGCCCCGATAATTTCGATTCGGTTGTTGGTCAGGATAGTATAACCCGAACCCTGAAGAATTCTGTTAAAACGAGGCAATTGGCGCAGGCGTATCTTTTCTGTGGACCTCGGGGTGTTGGAAAAACAACCTGTGCACGTATTTTTGCAAAGACAATAAACTGCTCAAATCCAACTCCTGAACATGAAGCATGCAATGTGTGTGAATCGTGTAAAACCTTTAACGAGTCGCGATCGCTTAATATCCATGAGCTTGATGCAGCATCGAACAACTCTGTGGATGATATCCGAAACCTGATTGATCAGGTACGCATCCCGCCTCAGATTGGGAAATTCAGCGTATATATCATTGACGAGGTTCACATGCTCACAAGCTCTGCGTTTAATGCCTTTCTTAAAACACTTGAGGAACCGCCGAAGCATGTGGTGTTTATTTTGGCTACAACCGAAAAACATAAAATAATACCTACCATTTTATCGCGATGTCAGATTTTTGATTTTAACCGCATTAGCATTCACGATATCACTTCACGCTTAAAGTATGTTGCTCAAAACGAAGGAATTACAGCCGAAACAGATGCATTGTCGATAATTGCCCAGAAGGCAGATGGTGCAATGCGCGATGCTCTTTCGATATTCGATCAGATTGTAAGCTTTTCGGGTAACAATATTACCTATCAAAACACCATCGAAAACCTGAATGTTCTCGATTATGAGTATTATTTTAAAGTTACACGCGTGTTGCTGGAGCACGACTATAGGGGAGCTCTGAATATTTTGAACGAAGTAATTGAAAATGGTTTTGATCCGGGTGTGTTTTTATCAGGCTTGGCATCTCATTTACGCGATATTCTCATGTGTAAAGACCCTGGAACATACAAGCTGCTTGAGGTAGGTGAAAATATTCAGAAAAAATATCACGAGTTCTCGGGAATCTGCGATGTGGATTTCTTGTATAAGGCTATGGATATTGCTAATGAATCGGATTTTAAGTATAAAGTTACCCGCAACAAACGCCTGCTTGTTGAAATTTGCCTGATGAAAATATCTTTTATTAATCATCAGTCAAATATACCGGTTAAAGAAAGCAGACCTGTGGTAACTCAGGAACCTGTGAAGCCATATCCGGCAACGGTAACTGCACCCGAAAAGCCCATTGAAAATAAGCCGAACGACGAAAAACAGGAGCAAGTAACCACAGGTCAGCCTAACGAATCGAACAATGCAGGAACAGCCATTAAACCCGATGTATCACCGAAAGATGAACCGGGATTTCGTAATGGCAGAATTCCATCAGTCTCAATTAAAAATATAGGAAAAAACTTAACAGCTCCGCAATCGGAATCGCAAACCTATGAGGCTAATGGTCCTGCATGGGTTACCGTTATTGGTGATGATGAATTCAACACAGCAAAGCTATTGGATAAATGGCAGGAGTTTACGGCAAAACTTTCCGACAAACCGCGTCTTTTTCAGCTATTCAACAATGCCAACCCGGTGCTGAACCCAGGCTGGGTAATCGGCCTAGAAATTGATAATCAGAACCTCTACGATCTTGTTATGTCAATAAAACCAGAATTGCTGTTGTATTTGCAAACCGAACTGAACAATAAGAGTATCAGCCTTGACTTACAAATAGCTGAAGTGCCCGATAATTCCGGTGAATTGCTATATACCGATGAAGAAAAAATTCAGTATATGGTAGGTAAAAAGCCCGAAATGGCCACTTTAATTAAGCAACTTGATTTGGATTTATAATTATTGCCTTTGATTAAAGGACAGTATTTAGATGGGTTTCTGATAAATATCTGACAAAGTCATCAGATACTTTGTTGGCTATTTGCTGAAGAATGCATTTCCCCATTACACATTTTTCATGATCAAAAGGGCAGGAGGTTAATGCTATTTTACCTTCAATGGCTTCGTAAATTTCGAGCAGGGTGATGATGTCGGCGCTTTTCTTAAGGCGGAATCCTCCGGAAGGTCCCCGAACCGATGAAATAAGCCCTGATTTCACCAGGCGCTGAAGGATTTTTGCCACATGATGCCGGCTCGATTCCGAAATATTAGCAATTTCGGTTGCATTAATGCTGTTTTCGGAGCGGGCAATCAACACCATACTATGCAGGGCAATACCTGCTGCTTCTGAAATTGCAATAACCTTTGACATAGCAGGTCAAAATTTCATTTCCTGAAGCTCGACGTTTTTAACTTCTCTGATACGTTCCAGGAAAAGTTTTTTTTGCTTTTCGTCGCCATGTAGGTCAACAATTATTATTCCTCCTGAAATTTCATCGTTGTTTATTCCAAGGCGGGTTCTAATAACACAGCCAAAGCTTGTCATAATTTTTTGTACTTCCTGGAATGCAACAGAGGGATCCTTTATAAAGATACCTGCAATTTCATATTCGTTTTGCATAATGTTATGGTTTAAAGACCATTTTTTTTACTTCGATTCCGCCGATATTTGCGAGGTCGCTTACAAGGGCCTCGCGATCAGCCTTATTCCCTTTGAGTTCTATAATAATTAATGCATTGCGACTGCATTTGTAATCACTCACTTCGTGAAAACCCAGCCGGGTACGCAAAACATTACCGTGTTGCGAAAGAACTCTTTGTGTTTTCCCCGCTTCTTTAATCCGGTCGAGCACATGAATGCCAATTATTGTAATATCGCTCATAATGATGACTTAAAAATATAAATCTCTTTTTCCATTTTTAATTTGTTCGATTCTATTCTTCAACTCGGGTAGGTTTTTGTAATCGCCGAGCTTTACTAATTCTGTCTCAATCAGCTTCCAACCTTTTTCGGCAACTTCTGGAGTTGCATAGTCGCACAGATACTCCGAGAGAGTTAAAATAGCGTTGGGAGTGCAGTATCTTTTAATAAAGCCGGGTACACTGAATTCCATGAAATGTTCGCCTGTACGTCCTTTGCGGTAACAAGCAGTGCAAAATGACGGGATGAAGTTTTTGCTAAGCAGTTCGTCGATAATTTCACCCAATGAGCGTGTGTCGTTAATGGCAAACTGCTCTTTGTTCAAATCCTGTTTTTCGTTCAGGTTGGCAGAATAGCTTCCCAGCTCGAGTTTGGTGCCCCCGTCAATTTGTGACACACCAAAACTGATTACTTCATCGCGAACTCGTGCCGATTCACGGGCAGTAAGAATTAAACCGGTATAGGGCACAGCAAGACGGAGAATTGCAATAATCCTTACAAAAGCATCATCATTAACCTCATACATTGGATCGAGGTTTAACCCCAATGCACTCTTAATACGGGGAAACGAAATAGTGTGGGGTCCAACATTATAGCAGGCCTCCAGATGATTGGTATGCCGTACCAGCGCCATTACTTCGAATCGCCAGTCGTATAATCCAAATAAAGCACCGATACCCACATCATCCACACCGGCTTCCTGAGCCCTGTCGAGCCCTGTGAGACGGTAATTGTAATCACGTTTTTTCCCTCCGAGGTGATATTTTTTATAAGCTTCGGGATGATAGGTCTCCTGAAATATCTGATACGTCCCTATACCTGCTTCGTGAACTATCCTGAATCCATCTATTTCGAGAGGAGCGGCGTTAATATTCACGCGCCTGATTTCACCATTTTTCTTTTTAACACCGTATGCAATCCTAACAGTATGAGCAATATATTCCGGAGAATAATCAGGATGTTCACCATATACAAGGATCAGTCTTTTTTGCCCGTTGTCTTCGAGTGCTTCAATCTCTCTCACAAGTTCTTCGTCGGTAAGGGTTTTTCTGATGGCTTCCTTATTCGATGCTTTAAAACCACAATACTGGCAGTTGTTTGTGCATTTGTTACCGATGTATAGTGGGGCAAACAGTACAATCCTGTTTCCATACACTTTTTCTTTAAGGCGCAGTGCCCCATTTTTAATTTCCTGAATCAGTTCGGCACTGTCGGCATTTATCAGAACCGCAGTTTCTTCGAGACTTAATCTCTCTTTATTAAGGCTTTTCTCAATCACTTCGCGTACGCGCAAAGCACTGGGATTTTGGTTTTCTTTCAGGATCCTTTCAATTTCTTCGGGGTCGATGAAAGGCTGCATTCTCTTATCGGGAATGTTGTACTGTTGTGGTTTGAAAATCATGGAATAGAAAATTAAACTCAAATAAAAAAATAAAACCAGATATTGTTGCAAAAAAAACTATCTGGTTTACGGTTTATTCTTCGCGCATCCTGTAAACGTCCCTGTCGAACATGTATATAGCACCTGCATTTTTCCCCAACAGGCTTAAACGATCGAGAATGGCATTTACATTGGCTTCTTCTTCGAGTTGCTCAGTTACAAACCACTGTATCCAGTTGTTGGTTGCAAAATCGTTCTCTTTAACGGTCAGGGCAACTATTTTATGGATGCTTTCAGTGATATATATTTCATGTTTTAGCACCTCTTCGAAAAGCTTATGAATGTCAGTCCATTTTTCAGGTGCCTTTTCAATTGCCGGAATAATGGCTTTACCACCACGCTCATTAATGTAATGAACAAACTTAAGCATATGCTCTTTTTCTTCTTCAGCCTGAGCATAGAGCCACTTAGCTGTTCCACTGAGCTTGTTATTTTCGGCCCATACAGCCATCGATAAATACAAAAATGACGAATAGCCTTCTTTTACAATCTGTTCGTTCAGAATTTTTTCGATACTTGGTTTTAACATAATTACTAAATTTAATAGTTAATAATTTATAACAAAAGTAAGGATTAAATGTTTATGATATTCTAAGTAAATTTAGAAAAGCTTTACTATTTTTAAAAAAATCAAAATCATTATGGATAAAATCAAAATAATCAGGCTCGATGAAGTTGAGTCAATATTGAATTCGGTGCAGATTTGTACCCTAGCGATGGTTGATAATGGAAAGCCCTATGCAGTATCGATGAATTTCGGATATGTCGACAGAATGATATATTTCCACGGAGCTCCTTCCGGGCGAAAAATTGATGTGCTGAGCAGGAATAAAACTGTGAGTGCAGTTTTTTATACCGATGCAGTGCTGAATGTTCGGCACGAAACAGTAGCCTGTTCTTATTCCATGAAATTCCGGTCGGTAATTGTTAATGGGGAAATTGAATTCGTAACCGAAAATGAAGAGAAAATTGTTGCACTGAATTCGGTTATGCAAAAGTTCAGCCACAGGAACGACTTTAAATATGGCTTACCAGCCCTGAATAACGTTAATGTTTTTAAACTCCCGATGATTGATTACACTGCTTATAAAAGAGGATATTAAAACTAAAAAATATCTTTCAGTTTACACAGGTGGTTTATCTCATAAGTAACCGGACGGTTGGCTGTTTTGTTGACAGTATTGAACCAAACTGTATCGAGCCCAATAGTATTCGCCCCCTTAATATCCACCTCCAGATCATCGCCAATTACAACCGAATCGGCAACAGATGCTCCTGTTTTTTGAAG
>JAGOLH010000025.1 GCA_017994175.1 Bacteroidales bacterium
GCTGCAATGGCTACCTGTGCTTTAAAACTTGCACTGAATTTTCTTCTGCTTTTTTTCATAATACTGGTAAATTTAATTGTTTTTATTCAACTTAACCAGTGGTCCAATTTTCGGGGAGTATTATAGAAGTCTTCGGTAATCGCTGCTCAATTCCCAATCATAGGACTTAGTATTATAGCTTGGGGCTATTTTGGTATTGGGTTTAAATATATTGCCACTTCTAAGATTTCTAATACTTATCAAATTATTTGTATCAGAAGCAATTACAAAAATATTTCTAAGCTCTGATTGATATGCATTCCAACCAATGGGAGTTATTTTTGTGCTCAAAGATTGCAATTTCTCACCTGTACGCAAATCCCATATTATTATTTTAGAATCTGCTGAAGTGGTAACAAGAAATTTGTTATCATTACTAAAATTCATACTTTCAATAAAATCGCTGTGCCCAACTAATGTATTTAACAATTTTCCTGTATTTAAATCCCAAATTTTAGGTGACCTATCATTGCTTCCTGAAGTAATGACTAAGCCAATATTTACATTTATTGAATATCTTATATAAGGTCCTTCTAATTGAACTTTGAAAGTTCGTAATTTTATTTTTTCTGAAAAATCCCAGCATTCAACTTCACCATCATCAAAACAAAAAACGATAGTGTTATTATCTTTAAGAAAACACAATTCATTTAAATTTGAAAAGTCACCATCAATATAAAATGTGTCCTTAATATTTTGCATATCATAAAAAACGGCAGAATTTTCCCTTGCAATTACAAATTTGCTATTATCATTACTCAAAGAACAATATTTTAGATTTAAGTCGGCCGTATTATTTTCGAGAACTAATTTTTTATCCTCAATATCCCAAATCTGAATACTCGCATCATTATAAACAACAATCAAGTATTTTCCATCAGGACTTACTTTTGCTGTGTTTACATTATTTTTGAGATTTTTTATGCTAATATCCGAATTAGTATTAGGTATATCCCAAAGTTTTATGGTATTTTTTTTAGGTAAAACGCCAAGAACTTTATTGTGTAAATGACAAAATTCTGCCGTAATTTCAGTATCTGAATCTCTTACTAATGTATTGTAATTTCCACTCTCAATATTAAATAGTACAATTTTACTTTTTTTACTAGGAATACTTGAATGGAGTACTAGCAGTACATGTTTATTATCAGCACATAATTCAGCATTGATATAGAATAACCAATTTTTTGACTCAGTAATGATTTTTCCGCTAATTACTTCGATTAGCATAAAACTATTTGATGCAACTATTAACAGTGTTTTACTATTCTGACTGAATTGAATTTTTTCTATATATTCGTTAAAAGGATTGAATTTGCCAATCGCCTTCCCAAGTTTTGCATTCCAAATAATAACATGTTGTTCGTCATAGGAAACAATATACTTTCCATCAGGGCTATAGATTGCATTATGAACTGGAACATTGTGACCTTCGGGCAACCCCAGCCTCACTTCCTGAGAATGCAGCGGCATCAACACCAGCTGCAAAATAAACGTCAATAATAAAAATCTTATCATAGCTCTATGTTTTAATATTTCACCACACCCTCCAATCAAATTCCAGGTTCTCCTGACGGCTGGTGGTGCATTTCTATTGATTTACTATTTCGCAAACCCCACGACCTCCTCAATTATCTTATTCACCAAAGCCGGCAAATCCTCTTTGTTGCCGCTGATATTTGCCTGATGCAACGACTCGCTGCCTTTGAGCAAACGAACCTGACACACTACCTGCTCGCCCTGCACCTGATACATGATGTTGATTTTGTTGGCTCCGGGTGTTTCGGTGCGGGCAAATACGAGCATGCTCTTCACACCTCTTTCCGAAATCGACGATAATTCTTTGTTTATTAAATCTTTTAGCTGCAAATCGTCGTTAAAACTATCGGTATTGAGAACATTGGCACACATCACGACAGGTTTTTCCTCTGCAAGATGAATACTGTTTCGAACGTCTTCGTCAACCTCGCCAATACGGATATTGGCAGTACCAAAGGGCTGGGCATTTTGCTCATAACCCATGTTGCTGACCAGTAGATGCAGGTATTTCTCGGTTTCGAGGAACCACTTCTGCACATTCAGGAAACGACCGTCGTCGAGGATGTCGGGGTTGTTCTTCAGCACATACAGCAAACTGTAGGTAAGCAAGCCCTGCTCGTATTGCGGCAACTCGTAGGCATACTGATTGGGTGCCGAAGCGGCCAAAATGAACATACCCGACTTGTCTTTCAGGTCTTCAACCTGACGAATGCGTTTGGTGTCGTCGTCGCTGCGGGCCAGAGCCATGAGCTCGTGTGTGGCTTGACCGCTGTTGCAGGCATCGAATATGAGTATGGTTTTGTTGGCAAGCATTTTATACGGGCCGTCGTAGCTGAGCCATTCCCGTAACTCGCGGGTGCTGATACCTGCCAGGTTTATCTGCGAAGCCTCGGCGGTGAGAAAGGTAAACATTTTGTCGGTTTCGCCTTCCATAACCCCGTGCCCTGCAAAGAATATCAGTATCACGTCCTCGGGACGTGCCTTGCTGCCAATATCGGCAAATGCCCTGCGGATACCTTCCTTCTCAGGTGTGGAAAAACCATTGCCGGGGGTAACCTCTGAATTGACAATATACATAAACACATTGTTGTTACCCAGCAGCTTTTTGGCACTTTGCTCGATGGCTGCTCCCAAATCGCGTGAATCTTTCACCGGATATTTCAGGTTCAGCTTAGGGTCTTTGTAGTTGTTCACGCCTATTACCATGGCAAAAAGCCGGGGTTGTACTGCCGTTTTTTCTTTGGGAGCAAAATTGTACTTTGCTCCGCGTGATCGCAGTTCACTGTTAGCCTGCCGCACTACTCCCACTACGTTTACCTCGTTGTCGCTACCCGGCACAAAATGCTTTTCGAGTTGTGCTGCATCAAGCTTCAGGTAGTATTTACCGTCGTTCAGTTCTATTTGATTTGCCGGAATGGTGCGCACAACTTTTGCGTTTACATACACTTCGATATATTCCAGGCCGAGCTTTCGGGGCGTAATAATGTAATTGTAGCCCCTGTCGTCGGTTTCGCTGCGCTCTATCAGTGGCAGGGCATCGCAGATATCAAGGTCCGACAGTTTGGGGTAGTTAATCTCCTGCCCGCTCATGATTTTCTCGACCAACCCGGGCACATAGAGGGCGTCTTTCATCTGGGCAAGGTCGATAACCTCTGTACCGCACACGAAGTAGAGGTAATCGCGGGCTCCGGGGGTGCCGTCGTAGCGGCCATAGGGATCTATTACCAAATAATCGCTCGAATCAACGGCAATAAACGAATAAATCTCTTTTCCGGTTTCCATATCCCACAACGTGAGCATTGAATTGCTATGTGAAATAAGGGTATTATTTTCAAAGTCAATTGCATAACAAGTTCCATTTAAAGCAATGTCTTTTATCATTTTCCCGCTTGTCGCATCCCACACTTTGGCGGTATTGTCATCGGATGCTGTCACTATCCTTTGCCCATCGTGGCTGAATGTGGCTGAATAAACCCCATCGGTATGCCCCTCAAGGCTAAACAATAGTTTCCCGCTTGTCGCATCCCATACTTTGGCGGTTTTGTCATAGGATGCCGTAACTATGCTTTGTCCATCGGGGCTGAATGTGGCTGACTCAAAAATCCTTGTATGACCTTCAAGGCTATACAATAATTTCCCGCTTGTCGCATCCCATACTTTGGCAGTATAGTCATAGGATGCCGTAACAATCCTTTGCCCATCGGGGCTGAATGTGGCTGAAAAGACAGGACCTGTATGCCCATCAAGGCTAACCAATAATTTCCCGCTTGTCGCATCCCATACTTTGGCGGTTTTGTCATTGGATGCCGTAACTATTCTTTGCCCATCGGGGCTGAATGTGGCTGTATAAACAGTCATTGTATGACCTTCAAGGCTATACAATAATTTCCCGCTTGTCGCATCCCATACTTTGCCGGTTTTGTCATCGGATGCCGTTACTATCCTTTGCCCATCGGGGCTGAATGTGGCTGATAAGACAGGACCTGTATGCCCATCAAGGCTATACAATGATTTCCCGCTTGTCGCATCCCATACTTTGGCGGTATTGTCCCAGGATGCCGTTACTATCCTTTGCCCATCGGGGCTGAATGTGGCTGTATAAACCCAATCGGTATGCCCTTCAAGGCTATACAATAATTTCCCGCACGTCGCATCCCAGACTTTGGCGGTATAGTCATCGGATGCCGTTACTATCCTTTGCCCATCGGGGCTGAATGTGGCTGTATTATTATAACTTGTATGCCCATCAAGGCTATACAATAATTTCCCGCTTATCGCATCCCATACTTTGCCGGTTTTGTCCCAGGATGCCGTAACTATCCTTTGCCCATCGGGGCTGAATGTGGCTGTATAAATAGTCATTGTATGACCTTCAAGGCTATACAATAATTTCCCGCTTGTCGCATCCCATACTTTGCCGGTTTTGTCCCATGATGCCGTAACTATCCTTTGCCCATCGGGGCTGAATGTGGCTGTATTAACCCTCTCTGTATGCCCATCAAGGCTATACAATAATTTTCCGCTTGTCGCATCCCATAATTTGGCGGTATTGTCAGTGGATCCTGTCACTATCCTTTGTCCATCGGGGCTGAATGTGGCTGAAATAACAGAACTTGTATGCCCATCAAGGCTATACAATAATTTCCCGCTTGTCGCATCCCAGACTTTGGCGGTTTTGTCAGCGGATGCTGTCACTATCCTTTGCCCATCGGGGCTGAATGCGGCTGATATAACCATATCTGTATGACCTTCAAGGCTATATAATAATTTCCCGCTTGTCGCACCCCAGACTTTGGCGGTTTTGTCATCGGATGCCGTTACTATCCTTTGCCCATCGGGGCTGAATTTGGCTTCATTAACCCTCTCTGTATGCCCATCAAGGCTAAACAATAATTTCCCTCTTGTCGCATCCCATAATTTGGCGGTATTGTCATCGGATGCCGTCACTATCCTTTGCCCATCGGGGCTGAATGTGGCTGTATAAACCCAATCCGTATGCCCCACCGGAAGCATCAGCCTTGGCTGGGTTTGCGCCAATATATTTGTTGTAAACACAAAAATGCTTAAGCAAAATAGGCAGATGTATTTGTTCATAGTATATGATTTTTACTTTTCAATTTATAATACAAACCTTTTAAAACCCTGCCCCTACAATCGTCATCGCCACCCGAAAGCCAATTCTCGAACTGGTTTTGTTTTCATTAAAAATGGTGCGTGTTCCGGGCATGATATACACCGCCGGGTCGGCCCAGGAACCGCCTTTAACCACACGGGCGGGTTGCATTTTGTGGTACACACCGGCATTGTGCATGGCTTGTTCGGCATAGCGCGTCAGGTACCACCTGTCGCGTTCATTCAGCGAATCGCGAATCTCGGAACCGTATTCCATTTGCTTGTACACTTTTTCGAAAGCGGTTTGCGCATCGTCGTTGGGCAGCACCCTGTACGGATGATCCCTGACTTCGTACCTGTCGAGTACCCACTCAGCCACATTGCCGGCCATGTCGTACAGTCCTTTTTGATTGGGAGGATATGCTTTTACCTCCGACGTAAGAAAAAAACCATCATCATCAAATGATTTATGCGACACATTGTTCTGGTCGCGTATTACTCCAAAATTGGCATAATATTGACTTTTTTCATTGACAGTTCTGTATCCCTGCCATGGATACTGTGCGCCGTATTCCCGGCTGCCAGGTTCAGGCTCGTACACAGCAGCATACTCCCATTCAGCTTCGGTGGGCAGACGAAAATTCGGGTACAATAAAAACATATAATCATAATTGGCTGTGTCCATCAAAAATTCATCTGTTGTAAAATAATACGATCGTTGTTTTAACACTTTTTCGATAATAAGAATGTCTTCGTTCAGGCGGTCGCTGCGCCACTGGCAGTATGCCATTGCCTGATGCCAACTAACACCAACTACAGGATAGTTACCGTAGGCAGGGTGCCAGAAATACATTTGCGACATGGGTTCGTTGTAGGAGTAAGAGAAATCGTGCACCCAGCATAGTGTGTCGGGATAAACATTTATTTTAACTTCCTCACAACTCATATAAGGCAGTTTATGGGGCATGGTTCTGTAAGCACTATCTGAATATAGCTGAAATAGACTATCGTTTACCGTTTCCCTGATGTAAGAATACGTTAGCTTAGATACATCCATTTCTTTGCGGCGGAAATAACGCTCGTTTTCGGGGAAAAACATAAAAGCCTCAAGCACCGTATCGTTCCAGTCGAACGGAATGGCTTCGTTGTAATGTCCGTTGGGCAGACGCCTTTCGGGGTATTTCTCGGCAAGAATATCCATTGCATTGCGTATGGTTACCCATAGGGTAAACTCACGGTACTCAGCGTTGGTTATTTCTTGGTCGCTTATAAAGAAAGAACTAACAGTTACCCTCCTGGGAGTTTGCCCAAGAAGCAAGGTGGAGTCTTTGTCGGAAGCCGTGATGTCCGGATTGGTATTCCCCATCACAAAGGTTCCATTCGGGATATATGTCATTCCTTCGTAGTACTTTCGTGCTTTTTTAGGGAGTTCTTTGTAACCCATTCTAGGCACTCCAATAAGCTTTTCCGTCTTATTTTTATCGAATGTATCAGGTTTTTTCTGCGCAATGGCATTGAGGCTCAGTGAAACAGCGCAACAGCATACTATAACGACACAACAAATCGTTTTCATGGAGAAAGGTTTTATCTGATAAATATATATGAAATAAAACTAAAAATCAAATAGCATAGTGCTTTTCACGCCGAGCCGGTGCTATCAGCAATGAGTACACAACCACCTGTGTTATCTCAGACCAGTATTATTATATGATAAATTAGTTTCGCTACGAGCGAGGAAGAGGATAATTCAGTCCTTTCAATTAATGCCCGCACTGGTGCCCGCTGTCGTGGTGATGCTGGTGCTGGGCGCAGCTGCTTCCTGAATCGTGGATATCTCCGCTAAGCCATTGTTTTACGGCATTTTCAGCGTTACCGATGCAACCACGAACAACATCAATGCCCCAGTAATTAAGCACGTTAATGGCTCCATCGCCGATACCACCGGCAAGCATAACACTTACACCCTGCTCTGCCAACACAGCTGCAATATTCGATTTGCATCCACAACCCTGAGGCGATGGAATGTTTTCAACCTTTACGATATTGTTATTTTCGTCAGCTGTAAACACTGAATAGGAATGACAATGCCCAAAATGAGAATCGATGGTGCCATCGGCGGCAACCGGAACTGCAATTTTTTTCATAATTAAATTATTTAACTGTTGTATATGCTTTAAATGTCGGTGGATTTTCGATAGTTTTTTTCACTTTGCAAAATTCAGCCGAACTTACCAGAGCCGAATGATATTTTTCGGGAAAATCGGGCGGAACCTGTATTTCGAATTCGAAATTCAAGGGTAATCCACTCTGGTTGTCGAACTCCATGTGCTGAATGATGCGAATACCATCGGTAGGTAGATTACGACTGTCGCAAAAGAATTTCACATAAATACCTGCACAGGTACCCAGCGATGCCAGAAATAGCTCAAATGGTGTTGGAGCCGAGTTTAATCCACCTGCAAAAGAAGGTTGATCCGTTTTAATATCATGTCCGTTAAAATGAGCGGTAACTACTTTACCGCCGTCGAAAGTGATTTCCATATCCATAATTACTTGATTTAATTTATTTATTAATAAGTACTAATTCTTCATCGCTGTAGCAATCACATGTTGCACAGGGGAAATGGTTGCTTTTTCCTTGAATCAAGCGGCAACATTTCCGGCAACGGTACCAGTCGTTCTCCAGTTTAAAATTACCTCCATCGATAAGTAATTGCCGTCCTTCGGCAAATGCAACGGCTATGTGGCTGAGTGCACGGTTATAGATTCTTGTTAACGTGGGCCGAGAGACCTGCATCAGAACTGCGGCTTCGTCCTGCGACTTCTTGTGGTAATTTACCAACCTGAAACTTTCGAACTCCTCCAGGCTCATATTCACTGCTGTTACCGGTACTACAGTAATACCAAAAGGTTCAAACCCCTCCATCAGTGGGGGACTCGAAATTTTTCGGCATTTACAGGGGCGTGGCATAGTAATTTTTTTGCAAATATAATGAACTTACGTTCATAATACAAATTTGATAAGAAATTGTTCAAAAAAATTAATTACCTAAAATAACTAACAAAAAACCGATTGCTTTACTTCATCCCGCGTTGCTTCTTCACCGTTTCGTAGGCTTCCTGAAGCTTTTGGAATTTTTCTTTGGCAGCGCGCTGCACATCGTCGCCAAGGTGGGCTACCTTGTCAGGGTGATATTTGATTGCCATGGCACGATAGGCTTTTTTCACTTCTTCGTCGGTGGCTGTTTTTTCGATTTCGAGAATTTTATAAGCAGCATCTTCGTCGCCAACAAACATTGCCTGAATGCTGTTGTAGTCCGATTGCTTGATGTCCATCCACTGAGCCATTTGCCGGATTACTGCTACTTCGTTAGGATGAATTTCACCGTCGGAAGCAGCAATACCAAACATATAATGCAGCATCTGCAATTTTGAGGAATAGTCAAGGTTTATGCGAAGTTGCTCGCATACTTCACGTGCAGGTATTTCTTTTTTCAGCACATCGCGAAGCATCAACAAGGCCTGTCGGGCTTTGGTCTCACCAAAATTCCTGATGAAAAAGTTTTTCACGTAATCGAGTTCCGACTTTTTAATTACGTTGTCGGCTTTCATAACCATTGCAGTAACCACTACAAGAGCAACTGCAAAGTCGCCTGGCTGGGTAGTAGTATTCGATTTACGGCCGGTTGTGGCACTGTCGTAGATAGTGCCGACAATAAAACCAACAAGCAGCCCGATGGGTCCTCCTGCAACCCATCCCAGTCCGCCTCCTATCCATTTTCCCCATTTCATTGTAACGGTAATTGGTGATACGAATCAATTAATTTTGTAATAAAGAAATCTACCCCATTGTTATCGATAACAATATCTGCAATTTTAACATACTCTGCACGTAAAGGTTGCGAAGCTATTCTTTGCAAAGCTTCTTTCCTTGTATATCCGTTTCTTTGCATCAAACGATCAATGCGCAATTCATCGCTGCTATCAATTACAATTATTGTATCGGATATTTCGCGAAGAGGAAGTGAATGTATTAATGCAAGCTCCAGCACGCTTACCCGACAGGTAATCGTTTCGCGCCACGAAAGATAATCGTTCAAAACAGCCGGATGAACGATTGTTTCAACAAATCTGCGATTTTCAGTGCTTTCGAAAATGATTGAAGACACGAAATCGGTATTTAACTCATCACCAGCATACACCTGCTGTCCAAACCTGTCCGTAAGCATTTGCCTGATGTCGGGATCGCTTTGCATCAGTCGCTTTGCATTGGCGTCGGCATTATAAACCGATGCCCCAAGAATTTCGAAAACTTTTGCGGCAACTGATTTACCGGAAGCAATGCCTCCTGTTATAACAACGTGATGCTTTTCCATCTACTTTTTTTCGATAATAAAGTGAACCTCGCTCTTTTTCAGCCGGACATCCGATACCGAAGCCGGAGTCTTGGCGAGGCTTACCGGAACCACTCCTATTACGCTTTTCGCATAGTCGGCAACCAGGCGAAAGTCGCTGGCCTCAATTTTATCATAGTTTTCGACAGAAACATTAAAAGTAACATCCACACTCCCCGGAATAAACAAAGCATTTACAGTATCAGGAAAGTTTATCGGATTTACCGGGATTGAAAGCGTTTTCTCGGTACATTTTTCCACCACAATTTCAAGATTCACAGACTTAGGCTCAATTTTTACCTTATCATAGGTTTTTATCGCCACCTTTTTTTTCATTGAGCTGGAAATTACTCCGAGATTAATGCTCTCGGTAAGCACCGAGTCAATAGTTTTTAAAATAACAGGTGAACCGTAAATTGTAACCGAATCGGGACTCAGGGTGATGCTACCTGCAATTTTATGCTGATTCTCAAGTTTGTAATGCAGGTCGGGTTTCACCGCCACCCGTTTCTTTTCTGTTTTAAACGACGTAAAAAAAAGTGTATCAGGCGAAATACTTTCGAAATAGATATCGTTATCGAATCGCTTCATAAAAAGCTCCGATAAATTGGCCATCCTGAAGAAATAATTGTTTTTATCGTTCTGAGAGCGAGACAATTTGTATTCGCTGAAATCGATAACCACGGGCATGTTGCTGAGCGAAAGCTTGTACTTAAGTAAATTATACCCATGACCTCTGATGCTTACCGATACTTTCTCGGGGCTTCCTTCAGCAGGCATACTGTTGTAGGGAATATTCTCGTATTTAACAACGAAATCAATGGTTGTACTGTATTCCTTTTCGAGTGCATTCAGGAACCAGAGCACGGTTGAAATAGCAACGAACACCAAAAACACAAGAAACCTTTTGTTTTTGATCAGTTTTCTAAAAAAAAACAGAAACTTGTTTTTTGTTACTATTTGTTCATTTTCGGGCAAAGCTATTTGCTTTGAGGAATATCGGAGGGGCTGCTGATGACCGCTGCTTTATCGATACGGATTTTCACATTGGAATCCACCTCCACCAGCACGGTTTGTTCTTCCACCTCAATAATACGTCCGTGGATACCACCGGTAGTAATAACTTTGTCGCCCTTTTTCAGACCTTCCCTGAACTTACGCATTTCTTTCTGGCGCTTCATCTGTGGGCGAATCATAAAGAAGTAGAAAACCACTATTATCAGTACCAGGAAGATTAGCTGTTCCCATCCTGCACCTTTTTGACCGTTTGCATTACTTGCAAATAAAATAATTGACATCATAGAATTTGGTTTTATTTAATTATTAACACTTATTATTTTTAAAGAACTAATCAGCAACCACTTCGCAACGAATACGCAGTTCAACAATATTTGGTTGCGTATTGGCTTCCACTTTTATCGTTTTCGATTGCTCCCCTTCACGGCCAGCACTATCGAAAATAACTTCTATCACTCCCTTTTCACCGGGTTTCACCGGATCTTTTGTCCATTTGGGGGTTGTGCATCCGCATGAAGCCTTAACTTCCTTGATAACCAGGTTGCTTCCCCCTGTGTTGGTGAATACAAAACTGTGCGACACTTTCTCACCCTGTATCAGGGTACCGAAATTATATTCTTCTTCGGTAAATTTAAAAACAGGCAATTTGCTCAAATCGGTTTTCCCATTGGCAGTGTTTGGGTTCTGAATGTTATAATCTTCAACATTCGAGGTATCGCCTTGTTTATGCACGCATGCAAACAGCAATTGAGCTGCAAGAAAGAGAAACAAGTATTTAATAACCCTGAACAACATTGTAGTTTTTTTTACAAAATTAACAATTATCCGTTAAATATCACCAACCAATCCCCGCCCAATCTTATGAATATTACCCTGTTTCTTTTGGTCGACATATACTTTTTCGAGAATACCATTGATAAACATACTGCTTTTCTCAGTACTGTAAAATTTTGCCAATTCGATATATTCATTTATGGTTACCCTGGCAGGAATTGACGGCATATCGAAAAACTCAGCCATAGCCATATGAATAAGTAATCGGTCGATAATGGCAACTCTTTCCAGCTCCCAGTTCAAAATATGGCGTGATATTATGGCATCGTATGTATCTCTTTTCAGCAATACCGACTTCAGTAGTTCGACACCAAATTGTCGATCGTCGGAATTCTGATACAATTCAACTTTTTCATTTTGATAATCATCGGCAACTTTGATTGCTCTGATATTTCGTATTAATATGCTGATGATGAATTCCAGATCGTCGTTCCAGTATATGTTTTTTTCTTCAATTAACTGTTCAATTTCTTCGTTAACCGATATTTCAAGTTCCAGAATATCGGTAACTATTTTTTTTGTTGCTTTTATTCCTTTGTCATCGGCTTCAAGA
The DNA here is from genome assembly GCA_017994175.1 of Bacteroidales bacterium. Classification (GTDB taxonomy): domain Bacteria; phylum Bacteroidota; class Bacteroidia; order Bacteroidales; family ML635J-15; genus JAGOEF01. The sequence continues at coordinate 11,989 of JAGOLH010000025.1, forward strand.
TATTGCCTGAAATAAGCCGATTCACGTATCCGACTCCATAAACGTTTGAGAATTTCTTTGTTTTCGTGCAGGTTAAAAACATCAGTTTTATAATAATGCTGAATCTGGCGGTTTGCTGTAAGCTTTTTCAGAACAAGATTATCTGCAAACAAGGTATTTGGATGAAGATCTTCTTCAGTAGGAACCAATTTATTTGAGGCGATTTCGAGTCTTTCTTCCTCCAAATCCCTGAAACAAAGTAACAAACAATTAAGGAAAAAGTATAATTCAAGGCTTGCGCCTGCGCTACGTTCCAATTCGTTCAGAGCATTTTCGAGCTTATTAATTTCTTTTTCGGTTTGAGCATAATAAACCTGCATCACCTTCACACGTAACAATCTGCGACTAATCATTTCAAGAACATTTGTTCGGCAAAAATAAACAAATAAACTTTGTTTCAAAGAAATCACTTAAAATTGAATCTTATTTTGCCTAAATAGCATAAGAATAAAGGCATTAAAAAGCTATTTCGGCGTTAAAATCTGGTTGCAAATGAACCAAAAAAGAGAAACAGCCCATGGCAACGCAGATTTTACAAAATATCCTTGTTTTTTAAAACTAATTCACTTATTTTCGTAAGTTGGAGATAAAATTTAGAGCTTATGATGCAAGATTACGAAAACAAGGGCAAGGACGAAATCTACTCCAGAGCCATAAGGGCGGGGAAAAGGACGTACTTTTTCGATGTAAAGGAAACCAAGAATGGTGATTATTACCTTACGGTTACCGAAAGCAAGAAAGTTTTCGACAGGGATGGGAACTCACATTTCGAGAAGCACAAAATTTTCCTCTACAGGGAAGATTTCGAAAAGTTTATGGAAGCGCTTCGCGAAAGTGTAGATTTCATTTTTCAAAACAAGCCTTTTACCGAAGAAAAAAAGTATGAAGCTGATGCAACAGGGAATGAATTCAGCGATGTTGATTTTGATGACCTTGCCGACGAGAAGAGTTCCTGAACAGGATTAGCTGTCGGAGATTAATAATTATGCCGATTTACCCAATCAGCTATAAATCAATCTATTGATTTTCTCGAGATAATCTTTATCGTTTTCGTTAAAATAATTCAGAATTGAACTGTCAACATCAAGCACACCGATGATATGATTTTTTGCATCATACAAAGGTACAGCTATTTCGCTTTTCGATTTTGGGTCGCAGGCTATATGGCCTGAAAACGCATGAACATCGGCAACAACAATCGTTTCACATGTAAGAACGGCCTTCCAGCAAACACCGGTGTGTTTTTTTAACTTCATACAGGCAAGGGTACCCTGATATGGTCCCACAATGAGTTCGTCGCTATCGAGCAAATAATAGCCTGTCCAGTAGTAGCCACTTCCCATTTTATTTTTCAGCAGTGCACAAACAGTTGCCATACGGGCTATGGGGTTTGTAACGCTTGCAAATAATTGCTGCAATTGTGTTAAAATGTGTTCATAACGGAGCGTTGAATTCATAAGGTCAAATTTTTTGAACAACTTTTCTATATTTGTGTTATAAAGATAAAATAATTTACTTTATCAATAAATTACTACAAAAATGAAACTCATACTATTATCGCTCCTTTTATCGGCAAGTGTTTTATCCTTTGCACAAAGCAGCTCTTTTTACAGCCTTAAAGCCAACGACATCAATGGCAACGAGTTCGATTTTGCAAGTTTAGAAGGTAAAAAAGTTCTCATTGTTAACACAGCTTCAAAATGTGGGTTTACTCCCCAGTATAAAGAGTTGGAAGAGCTTCACCAGAAATATGGAAAAGAGCTTGTTATTATTGGTTTTCCTGCCAACAATTTCATGAGTCAGGAACCGGGTACCAACGAAGAAATAGCCGAGTTCTGCCAGAAAAACTATGGCGTCAGTTTTTTGATGATGGAAAAGATTTCGGTTAAAGGAAACGATATGCATCCCGTTTACCAATGGTTGACTCAAAAAGATAAAAACGGCAAAGAGGATTCTTCGGTATCATGGAATTTTCAGAAGTATATGATAGATGAAACCGGCAAGCTTTATGGGTATGCAAAACCGTCGGTAAAACCCTTCGATGATCAGATAATCGATTTTATCAAGAAATAGCCCGTTATTTATACATTAAAGCATTCTTAAGTGGATTCGAGTACAACTGCAGGTATATTGCCTGTATTTGTTCTTTGTTACCATTAATCAACGAAATGCGCTTATTCATCAGGTCAATAAAAAACTCTTTCTGTGAAGCAGAATATTTATCTCCTTCATAAACTCGCGAATTATTTTCGATATCGTATGCAATGTAATTTGAATCCCACAGAGCATATCCCAAATGAATGCGTTTGTTAATAGCAGAAGTAAGATTATTGAAAATCTCGGGTTTTTCTCCCGATCCGTTACCCACTATTTCTTCCCGGGTTACAGGATCCGTAACTTCGATGTGTACATTGCCCTTGAACTGAGTAATACCATTCAAGATGCTCTGTAGGTCTTCCCCCGGTTTTTTCTCATATTTTGAGGTTTTCGATATGTAAAGTTCATTTACTTTCGAAACATCGCAGGTTTCCCATTGGTATGAAACCACCATTGGAGTAATATTCAACTCCAGCAGATTATCAATGAGGTCTTTGTCGCCGCTCATCGAAAACATTTTAAGCACAGCCTGATCGGTCAAATCATTTCCATCTTTTGTGCGTCCGTTACGGTGAGCTATCCAAATTGATTCGTTTTTCTCCAGTATTGTATGCCTGATGTACTGCGATAAATGCAGAGAATTCCTATAGAAGTCGCGCGGTGTGCCTCCTCTGACGACCTTGAACATTTTGTTCGATTTACCGATATCCACAACAAAACTGCTCTGCATCAAGTTGCTGCCGAAGGTGATTTCTGAGGTATTCAGATTGTTGTCGGATAAAGCGATTTGTAGTAAAGCAGAGTCGAGAAGAATATCCCGGTGATTTGAAATAAATAAATAGGCTTTGTTCTTATCGAGAAATTGCAAACCATTGCATGTGAACTTTGTCATTGTTTTTGCCGCAATGCGCGTTATCGCATGGTACATTACCTTTTTCTGGAAATCGAAGCTTGAGTTAATCGACGAAATCATTGCTGCAACTTCAGCAACACTTTTGTCGGGGTATAAAAAACCAGCCACGCCGGCAAAAAGTGGATCGGCAACAATTCGTTGCATAGCCGATTGAACTTCATGATCGTAATAAGGCCGTAGGTCGTCGAAATTGGGTTTAGTCATCAGATATATTTATTTCGTTTATCAATAAATTTCACAGGTTTACGGTTTACATCGTTTGCATTTACCTTTTTAATTTCTTCGGGGTCAGCAAGAGTGACATTAGGTGCAACACGCAGTTTTGCCCTGAATCTATCTTTCAGTTCTTTCTGAATATTTTCTCCGGCACTTTGGTGCTCGGCACGGCAACCAATATAAATTACAATATCATCATTGCCATTTTCGTCGGTATCGACCACAACATAGTAATTGTCGATATATTCCACATTATCGAGAACATCAAATATTGCCGCAGGATACAAGGTAGTACCTTTATATTTTATCATTTGTTTACGACGCCCGATAATAGGACTTATTCTCATAGTTTTACGACCGCAGCTGCATGCTTCGGTAAAAAACCGCGCAATATCGCCGGTGCGGAATCGCAATAATGGCATACCTTCTACACCTATGGTAGTGATTGTTAACTCGCCGGCTTCACCTTCAGGAACAATACAGCCATTTTCATCAACCAATTCGGCGATAATAAGCTCCGGATGATGGTGACCGCCACAACCACAGCTACATTCGGTGAAACTGGTAGCCATTTCGGTAGAAGCATAGGTAGAGTATAATTCAATATCCCACTTTTCCTTAATTTTTCTACCGAGTAAGTTCAACGTAAAATCCTGTTCTCTAAGGTTCTCTCCAATACAAACTGCTTTTTTTATACTCGATTTTCGGTAGTCGATACCGTTCTCTTCGGCGTATTTGATAATTTTCATAATAAATGAAGGCACCACAACTATTGCATCCGGTCGGATCCTGTTTATTGTATCCCATTGTAATTCAGGTATGCCGTTTCCAACCCTAATGATACTTGCACCCATACGCCTGATACCCAGGAAATATGCCAGGCCTGCCATAAAACGCTTATCAATGGTAGTCATCAGCTGATATATTTCTCCTTGATGACCACCGGCACAGCTAAACGAAATAGCTTCGTTATATGCCAGCCTGTCAAGGTCATTGTCAGTCATAGCAAAAGTAACAGGGTCGCCCAATGTGCCTGAAGTGGTGATATAATCCACTATTTTTTCGCGTTCAACGCAAAGAAAGTCTTCGTTGTATTGCTGCAAACAGGTTTTATCGGTAAGAGGGATATATTTCAGGTCTTCCAATTGTTTAATCGCAGAAATATCAATATTTTCGCTGTGGAACAAGCGTTTATAATAGCTTGATTTTTGCTGTAAATAGAACAACGTTTCACGAAGTTTCTTTTCTTGAAACTGTTTAATAACAAGGGGGTCTTGATATTCAATATCAGGATTCAGATTTCTGGTTTTGTAGTTCTCTTCCATTTCTAACAACCGGCACACTTATTTCAAAATGTTTTTTTTGTGTAACCATTCTAAACAATCGGCTTGCCATGGCGGAGTATATTTTTTTGTTTTTCCTGCTCCAAAGCCATGTCCACCGTTTTCGTAAAGAAGGTATTCAACATCAACACCGGCTTTCTTCATATTTTCGTTCAGATAAAAACTATTGCGGTAATCAACTACATCATCATCTTTCGCGTGAATCAGCAATACAGGAGGTATTCCCTGGTGCACATTAGCCTCCAGCGACATTTTATCTTCAAGGTCCTTATCTTTTGCCTTTCCTAACAGATTTTTCTTCGACCGTTGGTGAGCAATACTATCTTGCATCGATACAACCGGATACACCATTACTGTGAAATCGGGCCGAAGCGACACATCTGATTCTGTGTTCCCGATATAGTTTTCATCATAATATAGCGATGCTGTTCCCACGAGGTGCCCACCTGCTGAAAACCCCATCACTCCCACCGATTCAGGGTTGACACCATATTTAGAGGCATTTTGCCTGACATACTGGATGGCTTTTTGCAAATCCTCAATCATTGCAGGGTGATGCCACCCAAACTGCGAAACTCTGTATTTAAGTACGAAAGCTGTAATTCCCTGCGAATTGAGCCAATCTGCAACATAAAACCCCTCATGAGTCATTCCAAGATGATGATAACTTCCTCCGGGGCATATGATTACGCAAGTTCCGTTTTTAATGTTTGCTTCCGGTTCGCATACATATAATTTCACTTTTTCCTGATTCGGATTACCAACATCTTTCCATAAAAACACCTCCTCTTTACCTTTAAAAAGGGTGTTTTCAATCATCATGGCGATCCAAATAAAAACAAAATTCTTCACAATCATAACAATTCAACTTCGAGGTTACATCAGCCGGCAATTTATAAAAAAATAAATAAATTTATTCTGTTACTAAATTATCCAATTCTTCAGGGCTGAGTATTTTATAGTTGGGGTCCCTTAATTCTGAGCCGTCGCAGGTAAATTGAACCAAATAGTTTTTTTCGCTATAAAACGATAACTTCGATTTCATTTCGGGGTTACACTCAATATAAACAAGCTTTCCGGGATTAAGCGAAAATTCGTCACATATTTGCATAGCAAGTGATGCAGCAACATTGGTTACAGAAGTACCCGGATTATCGCGGTACAATTCAGTGACGATTATCACAGAATGAGATTTTTTATTAACGATTTTAAGGCCACATCGTGATGGCAAATCCCATAATCCCTTAAAGTCATAAATAATATCAATATGATCGTTACTTATTTTCATGCTTCAATTAACTGATATTTCTGATTACTTCCTTTCCGAACGATTTTGTCGCCAAATTGCGGTTACGTGGTTTAAAAGTACCATCATTCATTTCGCGCAAAACAATTTTCGAAAACAATTTAAACATTTTCTGCTCCTGTGACTCATCTTTGTAAAAGGCTTCCCATGCATAGCGATACAACTCATGCAAGCGTTCCGGTGACATTTGGGCAGGCTTATAAACCACTGTATCGGCATTATAGTGGTCCCAGTCGTGGTCAAATATTCTGCCTTCACGCTTTAAATCATCATATACCTTGGTGTGAGGGAATGGAGTAAGCACTGTAAACTCAGCAAGGTCGAGATCAATTTCAAGAAGAAAATCAATCAGTCGTTTAATATCATCTTCACTTTGATTATCAAGTCCCAATAAAATTGTTCCCTCCACTCCTATTCCATAGTCGTGATACCGTTTGATTCTTTCTTTAATATAATCGGAGGTATCGAATACTGCCTGATATACATACCATGCACCTGCCTGTGCAGCCAAATCAAGCACTTTGGGGTCATCTTCAATAGTGTGACTAATCCATTTTTTCTTCATGGGAATCATGTTACGGAACAAATCGATCTCCCACTGAGTGTTTTGAGCAAGAGAATTGTCAACTATGAACAGGCGGTTATTATCGATTGTTTCGAGCTCTTCCAGCACTCTATCAATCGGCCTAGGCCGAAACTGACGGCCTCCAAGGTAGGATACGGCGCAAGGATAACAACTGAACCTGCACCCTCTCGATGCGTGAAAAAGATCGACCATTTGCACACCCTTATGGTTGTACATTTCTCTTTTCAGGATTTCGCGGCGTGCCGGACCAACCAAATCGATTGGAGGCAACTGCACAAGATAATTATAGAGTTTTTTTAAGTTGTTGTTTTTAAAGTCCTCGAAAACCTCTTCCAGCCTGCCTTCACATTCTCCCAAAAACACCGAATCAGCATGAAGCATGGTTTCTTCAGCATGTAGCATAGTGGAAATACCTCCAAAAATCACTTTCTTGCCGCGCTTCCTGAATTCATGAGCAATAGCCCAACCACGTTTCACCTGGGTGCTAAGCATCATCGATATGCCTACAAAATCGCATACTTCATCAAAATCGATGTCTTCGACATTTTCATCGGTAAACGAAACATCCACATAATCGGGCAAAGCAGCCGCCATAACAACAGGACCATGAGGTGGCAGATTAAAAGTTGTCTGCCCCTCTAATTTCTTCCACTTCGGGTAAATTAATTTGAATTTAATCTGCATTGTTTGAAATGAATATGTTATTTTTTATTTGCTTCAACTATTTTTCTAATAATATTATCGACTCCTACCAATGTTCCAACCGTAACAATTGCACTCAGAGGGACGCCAACAATTCCATGCAAATTTAAGTTTTGTCCGGTTAATAACAAATTATCAAGCTTCGTCCTTGGCAATACTTGCGATTTTACTATGTTCTTGCAGTCTTTTACATAACCGTAGAGGGAACCATCTTTTGTTCCAAGGTAATCGCGTAAGGTCAACGGCGTCGAGCTAAAAACATGCTGAATTGTGTCGGGAAAACCAGGGAAAACTGTATTTACTTTTTCGATGATCTTTTGCTGATATTTTAGTTTAAAATCTAAATAATCCTGTTCTCTTTCCCCCAGTTTTGTGTTCTCCCATTTTTTCACCATATCAAAGCTCATGATGCAATTAATAATTGCTTTTTCGGCGTATTCATTCTGGTTTGCGGTCGAAGGAGTTATCATCATAAATCCGGGAGGGAAACTTTCTTCGGTATAGTCGGTTGCCTGCCAAACAGCATCGTAATCGTTGAAATAGTAGTAATTATAATTTAAAAATTTAAAAGTATTTGGTTTGAAAATTACATATACCGAGAACGCCGAATAGGAATTATCAAGCGATTGAAGTCTGTCGCGATAAGAGTGTTGCACTTTACCGGGTTCAATCATATCGAGCATTATCGAAGGGTGTATCGAAGAAATATAATAATCGGCAGAATAGCTTTTGTTGTCGGAAGTCGATAATGAAGTAATGCTTTTATTTTCAACTTCAATCTTTTTTACTTCTGCATTTAATATCACCTCACCACCAAGCCGGGTAATACAATCGACCATTGCATCCGCCAGCTGCTGGCTGCCTCCGTTAAAACGCGATGCACCTTCAATACAGAATTTAGTAACCAGTGCATGAATATAAACTGGGGTGACATCGTACAATCCGGCGTATAGGCTGTTATCCCAGGCCAACACCATCTGCAGTTTTTTGTCTGATGTAAATGATGCAATATAATCACCTGTCGAGGTAAGAAATCTCTCATCGGAATAGCCAAGGTTCTGATTTTCGAGCCGCATGTTGAACATTGGAATTGAATTCGATAATTCGTAAATTCCGTTTACATAGGCCTTAATATTATCGGTTTCGTTCGGAAACTTCTCCGCCAACAATCTAATGTAGTTTTCTTTACCAACACCCATATAATATTTCTGATCGTCGCAACCAACGTGCATCAAGTCGAAGCCGTCTTTATTCAAAGGTTTTATATCGAGTTTGTCGGTAATTCCCAAATAGTTGAACAATTTTCGCAACACGCCGCCTTCCTCGAAGCCACTGATATAATGAATGCCTGTTTCGAAAACCACACCATGTTTTTTGAAGCAATGCAAACCACCTCCAATGGTAAAGTGCTTTTCTAAAATTGTAACATGGTAACCCTCTTTTGCAAGCAAACAACCACTAACCAAGCCACCCAAACCTCCTCCAATGATAATTACATCTTTTCCCATTTAGCAATTTTTAATGTCGTTAATAATAGTATTTATTCCCAAATATTCCGAACAGGTTATTATAGCGCCAATGGTGACTCCCAGAATGCCATGCGAATTAATGTTTTGTCCCGTCATATATAGGTTTGGAATCTTTGTTCGTTGCGATATCAGTGTTTGTGTAGGAAAATTTTTATCGCGCAAAACACCATACATCGAGCCTTCTTTGGTAGCTGTGTAATCGCGGTAGGTTAATGGAGATGATGTAGAATATGATTCTATCTTAGCAATTATACCAGGGAAACTCTTTTCGAGGGAGGCCAGCATTTGTTGTGCTTTACTCAGCTTAAATTCGAGATAATCAGGGCCTCTGCGATTTACCATTGTATTCTCCCATTTCTTCACTTCATCATAATGCATGTAGCCAATCAATACAGCACTGTTTGCATAATAGGTATTTTCGCTTTCGGACGTAGCCTGATGCATGAACAAATAACTCAATGGCCAGTTGTCGGCGTTGTAGTTTTCGCATTGCCACACATCACTCCCTGCATAATAGTAGAAATTGTGATTCAGATATTTTACGCTATTTTCGCGAAACTTAATATATACTGTGAAATTCGAAATCGAATTAGTAAGATTAGAAATTCGCAAGCGTGTTGCATTTCGAATCAAAGCTGTATCAATTTTATCGATAGTTGCCTGAGGATGTATGTTCGAAATAAAGCTCTTACCTTCGATAATTTCACCGTTTTGAAGCAGCACTGACACCATTTTTTCAGAATCACAGTTGAATTTTACCACCTCTGAATTGGTTACTATTTCTCCTCCGAACTTTTGAATAGAGCGGGATAAAGAAGATGCAATACAGTCGCTACCACCCACAATACGATAAGCGCTTTGAATATAAAAATTATTAATTAGAGCATGAATGTACAATGGAGTGATATCCTTGTGCCCTGCATACAGCGGTAAATTGCCGACCAGTATATTTCGCAGAGTTTGGTTTTTGGTAATAGAGTCGATGAATTCGTTAATGCTCGATTTTATGGATTCGATATTAAGAAATACGTGCTGATCAATTTCTTGCAAATTGTATAATGGCGACTCATTGGCAATTTCTCGAATTCTTTCGGTATAGTTTTTAATATTTTCGTATTCGTTAGGGAACGACATCGACAAAGTGTCGGTAAAATTATCAAAGCCCATGGCATACTTATATATCGAATCCTTGTACGAAATAACATCGTAACCGTCTTCATCCAGCTTTTGCAATTTGACATCCTCAAGTAGTGAGAAATATCTGAAAAACCTGTGCATTACCTGCCCCGGATCCATACTGCCGATATAATGCATTCCGGTATCGAATTTCACACCACCGCTGTTAAATGTTTGCAGACAACCGCCAATCTGACGATTTTTTTCCAGGATTAGGACTTTAAAACCGTTTTTAACAAGGATATAACCGCAAAGCAATCCTCCCAGGCCACTTCCAATAATTACCACATCGTATTTCGCCATTACTTCCTGTTTTTAACTATCCAAATACCTTTTTTATTCCCTTCAGAAACAACACAACCCATATCAACAAATAATCTTGCCCCTGAGTTCATTTCTGCCACCAAAAATATAAAATCCCGATTTGCCAACAAGCATTTCCTAATTGTTTGTTCCGAAGGTTCAACACCGGCTATCAGGTCAAATTCACTGTAATCAATATCCTCATCTGCGGGTTCCGAATAGTGTAAATTTGGAGGATTCGAAACACAGTTTCCGGCAATATCTAACTTATCTCTATCATTGTCGGTGGCATACACCTGCAGGTTCTTTTTTACCAGAGATATCATCAAAGAGACTGTTCCAAACCCACATTCTGCAATACATACTCTGCCTGTATCAGGCAAGGAAGTTATTAATGCTTCAAAATTACTATAGCTTCGCATCAATCTGCGTGCACTGCGCTCAATAAACGCGCCCTTGTAAACATAATTATGTATTACAAGATTGCTGAAATAAGATGGCGTTTCAATTGCATCAACCATATTGCCGTATTCTTCAATGTACATCTTTCTGATATTTCGTGCACGCTCCGAATAATTATCACCGTACATTTTATCATCCGGTTTTATGCGCTGCAAAATTTTTATCGTTGCTTTCCCCTTCCTTAAAAGCATTTCTTTTTTTGGTAAGGCATGACCCAAGCCATGAACAATAACAGGAATAATATCGAGATTTAGTTTTTCGGCCAAATAAAATGCCCCTCGGTGGAAACGCAGAATAGAACAGTCTTCGGAGCGCGTGCCTTCCGGAAACACCATAATGGAATACCCCTTTTCTACCATTTGTCCCAGACGGGCTATACTGTTTTCGATACCGGTGGCAACAGGATAATAATCGGCATAGCGTATCATTCGTCCATAAAAAGGGGAATTCCATACCCATTCGTTGGTGAGGATAACAATTTTAGGAGATAACATCATGATATACATCAAATCGATATGCGCCTGATGGTTACAAATTATTACCCCGGGTTGCGAAAAGTCTTCGTTGTATTCATTGATGATTTCACGCTTAACAAACGGAATTTTTCTTGTAACCAAATCGGTTACATACTGCATAGCCTTGTGGTATCGCAGTTTGTTCTTGTCCGTTTTTCTGCTGATCCCCAGTAAAAAGAACCCAATGCAAGTTAATACCAGTGTGCCTAAAAGGAAAGCGCAAAAACTATAAACCGTAGCAAAAAAATTCACAAATGTTACAGGTATCAGTCTTTTTTTACCGTTTTTATAGGTAATTGCATGGTAAAATATTGGGGGTATAATAAACGATATCAGCACCACAGAAATCATCCCGATAATTGTGACATTACCCAGCGACTTCATGGCAGGGTGTTTTGCAAAAACCAAGGTACCTATACCAACAAACATAGTTACTGCCGACAAAACAACCGCCGTTTTGTACGACGAGAGCAGTTTACGACGACTGGCGTATTCACTCATCATACCTTCCATCATAAATATGGTGTAATCATCGCCAAGTCCAAATATAAAAGTCGCAAGAATTATGTTCACAATATTGAATCCCACACCAAAAACCGACATAATACCCAAAATCCAAATCCAACTGATAAGCATGGGCAAAAACGCAATCACCGACAATTCGAGACGGCCAAACGAGATTGTAAGAAAAAGCAGTACCAGGAAACTGCATATATAAAGCACTCTGTTAAAATCGTCTGAAAGCAAATCAACGAGCGATTGCGCCACACTTCCTGAGTCGAATACAAAACAATTGCTGCCCGATAATTTCCGTGATACTTCAGCAGTGTTATCTTTTCCGGTATTTATAACACTCACAACCATGGCTCGTTCACCCGTTACAATCAGATAGTCTTTCAGAAAATTTTCGGTTATTATAGAAAAGTAAGCGGACGGTTGAACAGTATATGTGCTATCAAGCGCGTTTAGGAAACCATCGAAAGACTCCTTTTTGAATCCTTGTTTTACAGCTTCTTCAACAAAAATATCCTTAAATGTTACGCTGCGACTTTCCCAGAATTGATTCCATTTCTGAATCTTTGCTTTTTGCATTTGTGAAGAAGGCAAAAACTGTCCAATACCCGAAATGCTTTGTATCGTACCTGCTTCCCTTAATGAATCAATCACGTCTTTTTTGCTCTCATATTGCTGTAATGCCACATCGAGAGTAGCAGCATCCGACACAAAATAAACCGACTTTTCTCCCAACGTCGTATAAGCACTCATCTCCTCAAACGATTCCTTTTGTTCAGGAGTCATGTAGTTTATTTTGTTCATCTCCGTTTCGAAGTTCACATCGAACGAAAAATAGAAAAACACAAAAGTCAGCAGCACAACGACTGTAATTATCCATCGGTTGCGGTCGATGCGGTAACCTGAAATACGATCGATCACACCAGTTTTTTCGACATTGAGGTTGGGTTGATTTTTAAGGAAATGGGGTAAAAATATCAGGACAAACAGTAGGGTGCCGGCGAGAGAAAAAGCCGCAAACAATCCGAAATCGCGCATTGAATCGGCACTGATGAACAGTAGGCTGAGAAATGCTCCCACAGTTGTAATGCTGCCTGTAATCATTGGCGAAGAAATATCTCTGAGCACTTCACCCTGATTGTGTGCATATTTGGCGTGGATCAAATAATGCAGTGAATAGTTAATAGCAATACCAAAAATTACAGAACCCGCCCCAATAGCAATGGCAGAGATTGTACCTTTAAGAAAATATAGAGCTGCGAGAGCCATTAATGCACCAAAAAGCACCGGGACAGCAATGAGAACGATAGATTTTACACTGCGAAAAAACCATAGTAATAATCCCAATATCAACACTACTGATATCAGTATGGCAAGATAACTGTCGTTTTTAATCTGTTTCGCATTGCTCACCCCTACCGGAGCTGCACCAAAATACCGTACGTCAGCATTGAAATGTTTTCGGACGGAATCAACACTTTCATCGAGGTAATCAACCAGCACCGCATTTTCGGCCGTTTTACTTACGGGGTTGCTCGCTGTAACAAAAAGTAAAATATTGGTACTGTCGTTCGAAAAAATATAATTATTATAAATAATATAATCGCTGCTGATCTGAAATTCGTTAAGCCTCGACAACACCGGTGTTGCCAGATGAAGCGGGTCGGAAATGATTTGTTGCTTTAGCACCATCCCTGCAGGTGAAATAAGCAGTTTTTTATTGTTTGCAAGAATTTTACTGATGCTGTCGCGATTAATCAACCGATCGATGCGCTCATAATCGGACTCACTCAAATAATATGGAAGATTCTGGGTAATAAAACCGGCAACATCGAATATAAGTTGCTGATCGATCTTGTAAAAAACATCATGTACCAGATTTTTTCCATCAGTAACATACTTCAGGTGATTGGCGAAGTAGTCTGCAGCTTCTAACAGTGAGTCGCATTGATTTTTTTTCCCTTGTGAAGAAATTTTTACAATAATTCGTTCCGATACACCAATATTCTTGTAAAGAAAATTTATTTTCTCATTGTTTTTTTCTCCGGGCATAAATCCGGAAATATCCTCTTCGAGAGTCAACCGCGAAGCAAAATAACCAAACAGTAGCAACAATAGCGCTGAGATAGTAAAAACCAACCATTTCCGTCTTGAAAAAAAATGATATATGGAAAGTACTATTCGGCTCATTTTGTAATTTTACGCACCATTTCTATTTTCAGATGGTAAAAATAATAAATATAGGGAAACAGACAGGGTACATACGTTAAAACCTGAAACCCATCCTGAAACTAAATACCAAAAATTGCTTACGTATATTGTTCTGACCAAAAACATGATTATTTACATCGAGACTTACCATGGCACCTGTATAAAAATTTTTTGTATTCACACTCAAAGAGCTTTTAAAGTACAGATCGAAAGGAAGCTTGACCTTAATTCCATGATTAAAACTTAACTGAAGGTTTGGTCCAGCTGCAATGGCGTTGGAGAAGTTTACCGGGCCTAATACCAGTGAATATCCATAACCAAGGCAATTCGAAAAAGAGAGGAAAGTGGCTTTCCTGAAATCGTTCAATCCGGAATAATAAGGTGTATATATTGGAGGTATGATAGGCAGGCTATCCGATTTAATATTACTTATTTCAGGGTTCAATGTATAGAAAAACGAACCGGCACTTTTCTCCTGAATCTCGGAGTAATCGAATGCAGCTTCCATTGAAAAATCGTGATCAAAAATAAGTTTGGCTCGTAAACCCACTTCAAAACTCGACAATCCGTTGTTCTGAGGGTAAATTGAATCGGTAGAGAATTTGGGGAATAAAATGCTTTGATCGGAATAATAAAAGCCCTTGCATCTTGAGAAATAGGCTTCGAGCCATAAAAACCTTGTTTTTATACCCATTTCGAAACTATTAAAGCGCGTAGGGCCATAACAAAAGTTATATTCATTGTCGGTGGTAATGTTAAATGAATATGATATTCTAAATATTTTGTACCTTGCCCCCACTGTAAGCGCTCCGCGTAAATTGGGGTAATACGAGAACAATCGATCCTGCCTGTCGTCGATCATAGCAAAATTCAAAAAATTAATTCTGTAATCAGCCGAAAAAGCAACATTCGCATCCACTCCTAAAATATAATCTTTGGGAAGAGGGAAAGCCGGTAAAGAATCGTTATCGGGGCTCCCCATACCGAAAAAACGACCCAGCATAAAAATTGAAATCAGTATTAATTTCAAGTTGTTCGCACCGGCTATTCTTCTCGCAAGTTTCATTTATAAACATACTTTATTTAAACAAACGCCTTAGCAACATCGACGGATAACCATAAACAATTGCAAGAAATACCAAAACTGTATTTAACACACTTATACGGAAAAAATCATGAAAAGGCCTAAAATGAGACACTTTTTCTGATGTAGGAGCATAATACACACTTATCGGTATCGGAATAAGTTTTATTCCACGCCACGCCGAAAACACAAGTATTTCGAGCTCCGTTTCGTATCTGCGTGTAAAAATACGCATGTTACCCATTTTATTCAGCGGATAAAGCCGAAAGCCTGATTGTGTGTCGGGTAGTTTAATGAAAGTTTGCAATGTAAACCAGAAATTCGAAAAGCGGTTGGCGAATGTGCTTTTACCCGCCATATTCTCCTGATTTAGATTTCGGCTGCCAACAATAAGTGAATCGGGGTATCTCTCAGCTGCTTCAAAAAATAATGGAAGGTCACTTGCACTGTGTTGCCCGTCGGAATCAATTGTTATGACGTTTGTATACGACTTTTCGGTTGCGTAAAGAAATGCTGTTTTCAGGGCAAAGCCCTTCCCTTTATTTGGCAAATAACTAATAACCTGCAACTTTTGTGAATATTCTGCAAGAATATCGGAGGTGTTATCGGTTGAACCGTCGTTTACAACAATCACATCGCTTGTGTATTGCAACACCGATTCAATTACCTTACTCAACGTAACGGCATTGTTATAAGTGGGAATTACAACTGCTGTTTTACGATTTTTAAATCTTGAATTTATATTATCTGAATTCTGTTTCATTATAATGGGCACAATATCATACTGATTTTACTGAATACCATCGAATCGTTTTCAACGGTACATGTGGCCCGAATATTACCATCGGTATCATTTTGAAGGGTGCAGGCAAATCGAACAACTCCCGAAGTTACCGGGTTGATAATATTCATGAATTTAATATTCTTCAGGACAGCAATTTTAAAGGGATTCCTGTAATGTTCAGCAATAAGCTCCCTTGCTACCTGAACAATACAAACTCCGGGTGTTATGGGGTTTTCCGGAAAATGACAAGAGTAAATCCAGTGCGAAGCGTTGAACCTTATATTTGCATTAAAAGTACTATCATCAACTGTTTTGCTATCGACATAATAAAAATCATCTTTCAAATAATTGTCCAAAACTTTATTCATCTCTTTTTAATATTTTAAAATTGTAGGTAATATTTTTGACGCTGTTTTTCATAATATAGCTTGAGTCTGATTCAATCTCTATAATTGCAGTCGGTTTTTTCTTTTCGAAACGTAGCAATTTAAACAATTTTTCGTGCTGAAAAAAGTATCGGTAAATGGTTTTTTGGTTACTTACATGGTAATCAAATTCGGCAATGTTAGTTTCGGGAGCAGAAACAACCGAAAAAATAAATGCAAAATCTTTTTCAATTGTTTTCCGTATATACCATTTGTCGATGAGCTCCATAACATTAGTTAATTTACACTTACCCTGTATAGCTTCGAATTCGAAAGCTTTAATCCCAAATTCATTTAAAAAGACAGCTTTTACAGTATCATTTGTGGTTTTTGCGATGATTATACCTGAAATAAAAACATCGTTCCATTGAATAAAAGTCTTCACCGTCAGTACTTCACCACTACTGAACGGGAATACCGATAAATATTGCAGATTGGTCGAATCGCCTGCATCATTATTGTATGGAACATACGTGAAGCAAACAGTATTAATTGAGGCTAAACAAAGTATCAGCAATGCTTTTATTAACATTCTTTTCTGTGAAGGTTATTATTGTTACATCTCCGCCCTTTTCGACCAATTCAATCGATTGCACAAGCCAGTCGGTTGAGGATACCGTTAAATTGATTGCAGAAATTAAATTCTTTAATTCGCTGTTTTGAGGAATAAGCTTTATTGCAACTTTATTTGAACCCATATAGTATTGGGTGCTGAATTTTTTGTTGTCAAGCAATAAACTACCACGCACTCCTCCAATCATAATCTCACTTATCTCCCTGAATATTTTGTTCGAATTGGTGTCGAAACTGGTTGTGCGTCCATCGTTTTTAATGTATACTTTACCTTCGTTTAAAATAAAAATATAACTATACGGTTTTTCGTACTGCCAACGAAGTTTATTTTCTTTTTTAAAATACATTATTCCCTCGGAGACAACGGTTTCTGATAATACCGATATCGTTTTTTTCTGACTAAACTTGCACTCCATAGTATTGGTGCTTGCTGCAGCCGATTGCATTCGGCTGGTAATTTCTTTTTTCTGTGCTTCGGTTGCAGGGGGTAAGCTCTGTGAAAAAGCCTTTTGGTTCAAAACGAACACAAAAACAACAATAATTCCCGATAAATAAATTGGTTTCATAAAAATTGAATACTACCTATTTAGTGACAAAAATCACTCCAATAATTATAAGAGCAATACCAATCCATCTTGTAATAGGGACAGCTTCATGAAAAATAACTACGGCTGCAACGATTGCAAAAACATAGCTGATACTAATTAATGGGTATGCCTGGCTAAATTCGTAATGTTTAAAAATATACATCCAGATGATTGTGGCAATCATAATTGACAAGCCGGAACAAATCATCTGCCATGTTGTAACAATTTCTTTAATATACGACCAGGTAAAACTCATGTTTCCTGACCTCGCCACTGCCAGTTTTAGAAATATTTGAGAAATAACCAAAAAAAGCGATTGCACCGAAGCGTAAAATATTAGTTTGCCCATGTTGTCAATAGAATAAGTGAATGATCTTTGTTTTTAAAATGATTATAAAATAATACCCTGCGTACTTTTTCTACAGGTCGTCCTTTGAGGGTCATTGAAGCAGGAACTTTACCCGATTTCACACACAAGGCTGCTGCCAGTATTCCAAAAGCAGATGAAGTAAAATATTCTCCGCATATATTTCGGTAGAATGCTATTTTATCTTCCCCGAAAAAGCTGAAGAGACCTTTATAGACCTTGTCGTTTTCAATATCACCATTCATTCCGGTAAGAAAAACATCAATATCATTGGGAGTACAGTTGTTTTCAGTTAGGAATACTGATATATCGTTGCTATCGAAACCCTGAGGTTTATAATCAAGCTTCATAGCTTCGATTCTGGCATAGGTGGTTGATGCAGGTGCCTCTGAAATTATCATACTAACACTACCCTCTGCTGCAAACGACCCTGGTGTGGAGCAGTCGCCAATTATTTTCAAAGTATCGGGAACTTCTTGTTTCCAATATCCGATTCTTTTCAGCAGGGTAAAATAATTGGGCGTCATCTCATCGTTACCGGTTACCATAACATTACCGACCCGTGTTGCGTTGAGTTGAAGTAAGGCATCCATCAAAGCGTTTTCAAACGATACACCCCTGTGAATATATGTATTGTTGTAACCTTTGCAGCCCATACTGAGAGCTATTTGTGAGCTAATGGTGTTATGAGTTGACTGGATAAAAAATGCAGGCTGAAGAAACTTCTCTTCATTGCGAATCATCGAGTCTAGGAACTTTTCTGTTTCCTCTACACATCCCAAACCGGTACCTGTAATAATTGCATCGGGAATTTCGATACTTGCTTCGGCAACCGCTTTACGTGCTGTAATAATTGCTCTTTTTATAATCCGGCTCATACGACGGGCAGCAAGAGGGTCGAAATAATCTCGGAATGAAGGGTCAATACATCTTGCATACGGCTCATGATAAGTAGCCGGTGATTCGAGCATCGCAATGCTGAATTCAGGCTGTATCGATATTACAGATGCCCCGTTGATATATGCGTTTTTAACCTTCATTTGCCTTTGTATTTCGAAAAAATCAAACTTGAATTATTCCCGCCAAAACCAAACGAATTCGAAAGCACATGATGCAACTCTTTATTCAGGATAACCTGTTTAACCGGTTCAAATGGCAAGCTTAGCATCTTCTGCGAAAAATTAAAATTTGCAGGGACAAAATCGTTTTGTAAAGCCAGAATCGAAACAACAGCTTCAACTCCGCCTGCGGCACTTGTAGTATGACCCGTGAGCGATTTTGTAGAACTGATATAAGGCGGTTTATCACCAAATATTCTTACAATCGCATTGCCTTCCGATTCATCGTTATTGGGGGTTCCTGTGCCGTGAGCATTGATATAGTCGATGTCTGCCGGCAACAACCCTGCGTTGGTCAGTGCTTTCAGCATTGCCATAACAGCACCATCGCCATTGGGTGACGATGCGGTTTGATGAAAAGCATCACAGGCATTCCCATATCCTGACAGAATAGCCAAAGGTTGAACATTGCGTTTTTTGCTTTGCTGTTCAAATTCAACCACCAGATAAGCAGCACCTTCGCCTAAATTCAGTCCGGCACGGGTTTCGTCAAACGGACGGCAGATCTGTTTATCGAGAATCAACAAAGAATTAAAACCATTCAGATGAAATTTTGTAATGCATTCTGTGCCCCCAACAACAGCAACATCCACTACACCGGCTTTCAACAGGTCAGCACCGAGCGCAATTGCATTTGCTGCCGATGAGCATGCTGTCGAAGGCGTTGAAACAAAACAAAAACCGCCAAAGTAATCAGCTATTTTTTCGGTACATGCACCACAATCGTGGGCTTCAATATATTCATTATATAAATCGGTATTCAGAAAATCGAAATAGTATATTTCGCTTTTCTCCATCCCTCCCACAGTTGTTCCATTAATAAATGCAGCCCTGATATTTTTAACATCCTCCAGCTTTGCCTGTTGCAGAGCTTCGCGCACAGCAAGCATCGATAGCAATGTCGTACGAGTATACACCGAATCCGGTTCTAGGCACAACATTTTTTTCATTTCCTCATCCGTAAACGACACTTCGGCGCACGGCAATTCATGGATACTTTTAATATGTTTCAGGCTGCTTATGGCAGAACGGTTTTCAAGCAGAGAACACAAGGTTTCCTGCTGATTGTTTCCGATACCGGAAACAATTCCCATTCCGCTCACAACAATGGTTTCAGGCATATCAGATTTTTCGGTTTTTTTGAATATAATCAGCCATGCTGCTTATCGATTTAAAAATCTCGCGACCTTCGTTAGCATCCTGAAGCTTAATACCATAGTTTTTTTCGAGCAACACTATCAGTTCCAGTGCATCAATAGAGTCAAGTCCAAGCCCTTCACCAAACAGAGGAGCATTTTCGTCGATATCATCAGGGGTAATCTCTTCAAGATTTAAAACCTCGATAATTTCCTTTTTCAGTTGTAATACCAGTTCGTCCATATAAATATACTTATTTAATTAAACTTTTTATTGTTTCAATATCAAAAACCAAGCCTTCATACATCTTGTTGTTTGTTTTTTCCACCAACAGTGCCAACACTTCTCCGTTGTTTCCGTACTGATCAGCAAAGAGCACAATCGCTTTTTGTATATCTGAAGTCAAACAACTTTGACAAATATAATCGAAAACATTTTCATTCAAATAGTTTTCGGAAACAAAGCAGGTGTTTTCCGAAAATAGTTTAAAGCGAATAGCAAGCTCTCCTAAAAGTATGTTAGGCAATGTGTACACAAAAAGCGACGGACTCGGAATATTGCCTTCGGCAAGTGTTAGCTGATAGTTGCAATCCGTTTCAAGCGAAGATGATTTGCAAATTAAAAATACTGGTGTATTTGAACCATCAAGCGCAGCCTCCTCATTTTTTTTGTTGAATAATGCTTCCACCGATAAAAAGCCTGTCTTCGACAGATTGTCCATTTTAAAAAATTTCGGGTATTGAACCTGCAGATGGCGATATATTGCAGTGAGAACTGATGTGTAACTTTCACTTTCAGGAGAAGCGAACACATCGTTCCCGTTAATAATCAGCGTGTAATTCGAAATACGGGTGTAGCTTTGAATCGTAAGAATCATAATGCACCCCCTTTCTTTTTAAATATTGCTGCTGCGTTACAACCGCCAAAACCGGAAATAGTTTTCAGGAAAGAGTTTGCCCTGAGCTTTGAGTTGGATGTAACCACGTTTACAGGTGCAGAAACCCCGCTGGAAGTGTAGTTCATATTTCTGAGAACCATGTTATTTTTCAATGCTTCCGAAGCGAGTATGGTTTCGAGCACTCCAGCAGCACCCAATGTATGTCCGAAATATGGTTTCAGGCTAAAAACCGGTACCGACAACAAACCTGCACGTGTTAAAGCAATAGCCTCCATTTCATCGTTGTAAGGTGTAGCAGTTCCATGGGCACAAATAAAATCAGGGAGGGTATTCCCCGATTGCAGCATTGCTTTTTGTATAGCCTGAAACAAGCCCTCTCCTGTGCGTGAGGGACCCGAAATATGATTGGCATCATTTGTAACGCTTTCGGCATCAAGGTAGATAGCGTTTTCGGGAAGCTCCGTAATAGAATTTGCTTTGCCATAGATAATAGTTGCAGCAGCCTCACCAATATTCAGGCCTTTTCGCTCTGCATCAAATGGTCGGCAGGGATCAGGCGATAAGGCCTTAAACGACTGAAACCCACTTACAACAAAACGCGTAACAAGGTCAATTCCCACTACAATGGCATGGTCGAAGCGACCGGAAAGAATCAGTCGTTTTGCAACAATTTGTGCCGAAATGCCCGAGATACAAGCCTGTGAAACTACAACCGGCGTATTGGGGTTATTGAAATAGTCTGAAATTTCTTGGGCCAGGTGCCATAAATACAAGCGCTTATCAGGGTGTTCCCTGTTGAAATTACCCTCCAATACTGATATATTCCCTTTTGTGGTAGAAACAACAAAAAGTGTCCTCTCCGATGATGCATCAATTCCTGAATTTTCCATAGCTAATGCTACGGACAAAATCGACAGTTTTTCGGCACGCGTATATTTATCCAGCAGACCAAACTTTTGCCTCATTGTATACGTATTGCAGTCGTCGATTATGGCAGCGCAAAAATCTTCAGAAACTTCCAAATAATCATTGCTGAATTTTCTCAAACCGTGTTGCCCATTAACAACAGCCACATAATTTTCGTGGGTAGTTAACCCAAGAGGAGAAATAATATTATCCGATATTTGATAAACGACCGCCATTTTCTACGTCAATCCATTGTTTTTTTTCCATTCAATATAAAAATCCGGGTTGTTCCAGATAAGTTGATAGTTCTTATCCAGAAAAACCTGAATGCTGCTACCGGTAGCAATAAGTGTATTTTTCGGAAGCGAATAAATTTTGTACTTATAACAAATTTTTGCAGCTTCTACAGGGATATACACAATTTCGACAATGGCTTTATCACCATAAATGAGTGGGTGTTTATAGCTAAAATCGAGGCTAACCAATGGGGTATAAAACCCTTCCGCAAACATTCTCAGATATCCAAGATTGTATTTTCTCCCAAACTCTTCGCGTGCATCTTCAAAATATGTAGCATAGTTACCATGCCAAACAATTCCCATTGAATCCACTTCATTGAAGCGAATTTCAATCTCTTTTCTTACAGTAAGTTTCGTCATTGTTCTGCAATTTTCATTTCGCATTCTGCAATTAATGTTCCACCTGATAATACTGTAGCTTTTACCAAGAGCATATTAAGTACTTCCGACAATACCTCAATGGTTGTTTCAAGCATTTCTCCGGAGAAAGGCAGCCGTTGTATTGTCAGATTTTTAATGGCTCCAATATATCCCAGCTTAATATCGCCACTATAAAGCACCATGTTCCGGTAACCCATCCTAGCAGCACACGTCTGAGCAATATTTTCGATTATACCCGGTTCGGTCAATTTTCCTTCCCTAACAAACACATAATCTTCAGGTACAACAAATTCCGTTTTTGTAATTACCAAATCGAAAGCCACCAGCCTGTCGATTAATACAAACGGGTATTGTTGAGGCAATAGGGTTCTTATATCAATATTTCTCATATTTTTAAACTATGCAGTAACACATTTCAGCACCGTGTGACTTACCCCAATGTTGTTGAAGGTC
Organism: Bacteroidales bacterium; assembly: GCA_017994175.1. Classification (GTDB taxonomy): domain Bacteria; phylum Bacteroidota; class Bacteroidia; order Bacteroidales; family ML635J-15; genus JAGOEF01. The sequence goes on from JAGOLH010000025.1 coordinate 34,912, forward strand.
TCTGCAACTTTAAGTCCCGCTTTTTCAATCATGGCGTACATATCTTCGGTATGGTACATCTGGCTACAACCGTTTGCAATACAGGTAAAATACAAACTTGTTGCAACGAGGCAATACTTGCCAGCATCGGTACGCTGGTTGTCCCAGAAAGTTTCCATGATATATACATATCCGGTTTCAGATATTGCATCCTTGGCTTTTTTCAGTAACTCAACCACATCGTATTGCGAAAAGCAATCGAGGAACTGACTCATCCACACCACATCGTAGTTTTTCGGATACGGTTTTGAGTGATCCAGCAAATTTATGGCATAACCATCTATCCTGTTCTCATAGCCGCGTTCCCTGATATTTTTATAAGCATCGCTTAGTTGCCCCGGCAAATCGAGAATGGTAATTTTTACATCTGGATTATAGGCAGCGCATTGAATGGCAAATTTACCCGTATTTCCTCCCACATCCATAATTTTCGATGGTTTATCAGCAAAAATGATAGGTAGAACCATGGGGAAAGAAGCATCGGAATAGTAATGATCGAAACCAAACCAACTTTTGCGAACCTGCTCAGGAAGCTCCGATAAGGCTTCGTATACAGTAGGCCATTTGCCAAAAACCTGTAAGCCTTCGGGCCGACCGTTTTTCACTGATTCAAGCAGGCGAAAAAAACCGAGATAATTGACGTCGTGGGTAAAATCCATATTAACCCGTGTAAGGTCATCGTTCATAATGAACCATCCTGTTTTTGTAATAAAAAACTGATGGTCCCGCGCAAATACCAGCTCAATACTCATACCGGCTTCGAGCAGTACTTTCACACCATAAAGAGGAAGTTTGAGTTCATCAGCAAGCTCTTGCATTGTTACCCCATCCCTGTGCCTGTAAATTGCTTCAAGTATACCCAGCTCGCGCAAGGCCCGGGCTGCCTGAAACATTATGGGTGCAAAAGCCAGTTTTTGTGCATCGAATTGTGCCTGAAAGGCTGATTTTTTATCATCACCGAAGTCGTAAGCCATAAAAAACGTATTAAAACATAGTAAGTATTTAAGCCCAAAAATTATAAAAATTAAACCATTGCAACGGGTATTTCTGCAAAATTTCTTCAATCTTCATAACATAAGCCTTCAGAAGATCTTTTGCTGAATTCGTATTGCTCCCATTTTCGCCGTAAATATCAAGCCTGAAAACATGAAAGGTATATTTTTTAAAACCAGTCCGCATATTGAAAAATGCCAATACCGGAAGTTTCAGTTTTTCAGCTATCTGAAATGGGTTTACGGGGAATTTAGCCTCAGATCCCATTAAACTACAGCGAATGTCGGTTGAGCCATTATATATCCGATCGGCTGCTACTGCAATTATTTCAGCATTTTTAGCAGCCAGATGCACTTCGATAAAATGCGAAAAGCTGTCGATAACCGGAATAAGATGAATATTGTTCGGAGTCATTATATTCTTACGATATCTCTGGTAAACCTTTGCTTCACCTGCAAATATCAGAGCATTGATTCTTTTCTTATCCTGCCCCAAAAGATATCCTGCAATCTCAGCACTGCCAATATGCGAATTTACAACGAGAAAACCTTTTTCGGGGTTATCAACAAGTTCGTTATATAATTGCTCACCAATTATTTCAATCTTGTATTCTTTCTGTCTCCCAGCAAAAATTGCAAACCGGTCGATCAAAGTCATTCCAAAAATAAAATGATTCTTATAGGTAGAAAATACACTATTAAACCATGTTAATTTTTGCCTTTTACGAAAATATGACCAAATACTTCGGGTTGCCCTTATATGAAATACCAGGTAAAATAAGGTTACTACAGCGGTTATAGCATACGCCAGTATTATTGAACCATACTTAAAATAAAGGAATAATGCTTTCTGTCCCAGATTTCCACCATCGGTTTTACCCTGCCAGACATTATTTTGACTCACTTGCCGTTTCGTTTACCTTTTTTTCGATATAATCATAAAAAGCACCTAATGTAGTAACCCCAGCCATCTCTTCGGCTTTGATTTTAAAGCCGAATTTGCGTTCAACAATTACCACTATATCAACAAAATCGAGGCTGTCGATGCCCAGATCGTTTTTCAATAATGCCTCGGGTTTTAGTAAATTCGGATCAATTTCGATTTCTTCAATAAGGAATTCGTTGGTAATTCGTACTATTTCTTCTCTTGACATATACATTGGTTTTCTGGTTTAAATTCTAATCTTAAAATTTTTGCAGCAATATTAATAATTTTAATTGTAATTATATTTTTTTAACTACTAGCGCACTATTGGTTCCACCAAATCCAAATGAATTCGACAGGAAAGTATCTATTTTTTTTGCTGTTGTTTTATTGATGATATTGATTTTTGCAGAGTGCTCGTCTGGCGTCTCAAAATTAAGGTTTGGCGCAATAAATGAATTCTGCATCATCAGAATCGAATAAACAATCTCACTGGCACCGGCCATCCAGCATTCATGTCCGGTCATCGACTTGGTTGAGCTTACCGGTGTATTGCATTCCCCAAAGAGTTTATAAATAGCCATAGCTTCATACTGATCTCCCAACGGTGTTGAAGTGGCATGTGCATTGATATAATCAACATCACACGGATTAATACTTGCTTCGGCAAGTGCACGTTTCATTGCAATATATGAACCTTCGTTATTGGGTTGCGAAATATGTCCACCATTCGATGAAAAACCGTAGCCTGTAACTTCGGCAATTATCGGTGCACCTCTTTTTATGGCGTGTTCGTATTCCTCCAGTATCAAGGTTGCTGCACCGCCACTGGGTACAAGACCATCACGATTTGCATCAAACGGACGCGAGGCTTTGGTAGGGTCTTCAACATTAATAGAGAATGCTGCCAGAGCATCGAAGCTACCCATGGAATATACATTGGTTTCCTGTGCTCCGCCACATATCACCATATCCTGCCAGCCATTTTTAATAAACAGATAGCCAAGTCCGAGCGAGTGAGAACCACTGGCACAGGCAGCACTGATGGTCATGTTGATACCTTTCAGTTTGTATATCACCGAGAGGTTCATAGTAACCGTTGAATTCATCGACTGAAAAATAGCCCCGGAACCCATTAGCTGAGTGTCTTTTTTTTCTGCAGCAATGCTGTGGGATTCGATAACGGCTTTCGCTGACGAATCGTTGCCATAAAATATTCCAACCTCGTTTTTTTCGAGATATTCCATATCGACTTTTGCGTTTTCGAGTGCTTCACGCGTTGCCATATATGCATATTCACCTTCTTCGGAGAGCCCTGTCCTCATTCGGCGGTCAAGAAATGGCTTTAATTCCGGTCTATCGAGAATACCGGTAAGCGGCGAACGATACCCATATTCATAACGTTTGGGGTCTATTCCAATTCCCGATTTACCCTCATATAACGATTTACAAACCTCTTCCAGATTTTTTCCTATTGTTGCATAAATACCCATTCCGGTAATTACCACTCTTCTCATAGTATTACTTTTTATGTATATAATCCTCCATTAATCGAAACAACTTCGCCTGTTATGTAAGCGGCTTTCTCTGATGCTAAAAAGCCAACAAGGTCGGCAACTTCCTCAGGTTTACCAAAGCGGTTCAATGGAACCATTTCCTTGAGGGTCTTCACATCGAGTCCTTCGGTCATATCGGTAGCAATAAAACCGGGAGCAACAGCGTTCACTGTAACTCCTTTTCTACCCACTTCCTGCGCCAGGGCTTTGGTGGCTCCAATAACACCGGCTTTGGCTGCAGAATAATTGGTTTGCCCTGGCAGGCCTTTGAGCCCTGACAATGATACCACATTTACAATTCTTCCATAGCGGTTCACCAGCATATCTTTCAGCAACCGGCGCGTAACATAGAAAAAGCCGTTCAGGTGTATGCCTATAATTTTCTCCCATTGTTCATTCTGCATCCACATCATCAATGTATCTTCGCGGACTCCGGCATTATTTACCAACACTGCAATATAATCGTCAGGGTGATTTTCCTGCCACTTCATCAAGGCTGTATCAACTTCCTCAACCAATGCAACATCGAATTTCAGTTTTTCGGCAATACCGCCTGCTTGTTGAATCATTGTGCAGGTTTCATCGGCAGCGGCTTCGTTGGAACAATAATTTACAATGACAGGATAGCCTTGCCCTGCCAGTTGTAAACACACTGCCCTGCCTATGCCTCTTGAACCTCCTGTAACTAATGCGTATTTCATACTGAACCGTTGATTTTAATTTTTACATCGTTTAACATAAGATGCTGCTTCATTTTTGCAATTTCCGGGTACTTTGGAGTATCATCCCTGAATACCGGAACTATTTGGCGCAGCGAATTAAAAACATTGTAGGTAGTATCCGACATTTTTTCCTTCTCGTTCATAAATTCAACAGCCTGCAACAGTGCTATTAAGTAAATCGAAAGAACCTCATAGGCGTTATCGATCACTTTTTTTGTCATCAATGCTGAATTTGTACCCATGCTCACCACATCCTGATTATCGTTATTATTCGGAATACTGTGTAGCGAGTTGGGGAACGATAAAGTCTGGCACTCAGCCGTTGTCGAAACGGCCGTAAACTGAAGTCCCTGCATACCAAGATTCAATCCTATAACCCCAAGATTAACGAATGGTGAAAATTTCTCATTCAGTTTGGGGTTCAACAGAAAATTCAACTGTCGTTCCAACAACATGGTCATCTTGGTTATAGCAATTTTCAGTTTATCCATTTCAAGCGAAATGTAATCGCCATGAAAGTTGCCGCCATGGTACACGTTTTTGGTTTCCATATCAACAATGGGGTTATCGTTGACTGAGTTGGCTTCGGAGCACACTATTTTAGATGCAAATCCAATGGTGTCGTAAACCGGACCAAGTACCTGTGGCATGCATCGCAGCGAATAGTATTCCTGAACTTTTTCTTTGATTATTTTTTCGGTAACCTTCCGGTTGTATAGTGTATTCTGGCGTTTTTTAATCAGTTTACTGCCTGCAAGAATACTACGCATCATTTTTGCAACCTGCTGCTGACCTTCGTGCAATTTAACTGCATTCAGTTCTTTTGAAAATCCGTCGTCAAATGAATCAACGATTTCGTTGATGATTGAGCCAGCCATTACCGACCAGTTAAACAAGCGTTTCGCATAAATCAGGTTTACAATGGCAATACCCGTCATTATCGATGTTCCATTAATCAGCGATAAACCTTCACGAATATGAATCCCGATAGGTTTCAGTTTACATTTGCGCATAGCTACCGAAGCCGGCACAATGCTTCCCTGAAAATACACATCTCCTTCACCGATTAAAGCAAGTGCCAGATGCGCCAGCTGAACAAGGTCTCCGCTAGCCCCAACACCACCATGCTCAAAAATTACCGGTATAATATCGTTGTTGATAAAATCCTTGAGTAAAACAGCACATTCGGGATGAATTCCCGACTTTGCTTGGAGAATGTTTACCAACCGACACATCATCCCTGCTTTAACATACATCGGGTGAATATGGTTCCCTGCTCCTGAACAATGGCTCCTGATCAGGTTATATTGCAATTGTTTTAAATCAGCATCCGAAATCCTGTATTGCGACATCGGGCCAAAACCCGTATTAATACCATAAATTATTTTGTCTTTAGAGAAATCCTTTAGAAAATCGAAACTTAATTCCAGGTTTTTAAATGCCTCATCGCCTATTTCTATCTTCTTCCCTTCGAACAACACACATTGAAAAAACTGTAATGTATTGTCAACTTTTATTGCGTTGATAGCATTTAATTTAATACATCCATTTTTCATAATAATTTTATCTCCCCTTAGCTAAAAATGTATCTTCAATCTTTAAATGTTGCGAAAATAATTAATCTGACTGTTTTAGCCAAAAGCAATACCAATTTAATTTTATGTTATTTAATTTAAG